>JBPEXC010000299.1:0-12264 GCA_052032035.1 Acidimicrobiales bacterium
ACGAACCCCTCGGAGCGAGACGTTGGCGACAACGAACCGCATACGGGCAGATTCTGCCAACGAAGTTCGGCGCCGACGCCGGCGGCCGCGGGTGCCAGACGCGGAGAACCCGCCACCTCGAAAGGGGGCGGGCTCTCGGTCGAGGTGTGGGTGGACCCGGTCGCGTCAGGCGATGCCGGAGAGCGCTCGGAACTCGATGCTCTCGCTGAAGCCGATCATCATCTCGCCACGGGTGAGACCCGAGCGGAGCTGGCCGATCCAGAAGTCGTAGCCGCCCTCGTCGGGCTGACGGCCCATGACGTTGAGGTAGACCCGACGCACGAAGTCGCGATCGCTGAGCGAGCCGTAGCGCTGCACGAACTCGGGCGAGCGGGCGAAGTGCTCGGAGATCTCGGCCAGCGACATGCCGTTGGCCTCGGCGGTCGTCCAGTAGGCGAGGCCCGAGATGTCGCTCTCCCGCAGGAAGTAGGCCTGGTAGAGACGGCGGATCGGGCTGGCGTTGGACGACAGGCTGGCGCAGTTGGAGCCCTGGCTCCGGGGCGTCACCTGGGGCGAGGCCGCCGACGACGTCTGGACCGGCAGGCTGCGGTCGGCCCGGACGAACTGGACGGTGACCCAGATGCGGTCGCCGCTGTCGCAGGTGACCCCGACGCCGGCGGCGACCAGGTTCGGGTCGACGATCACGGCCCGGTGGCTCGGCGAGTCCATGAAGGCCTCGGTGATCTGGCCGGAGCGGTAGCCGTAGCCGATGATCTCGGCTCGACCGTCGCTCGAGTGGGTCAGACCCACCCGGGTGGCCATCCGGTCCGACCACTCGCTCGAGGCGGTGACCAGATCGGAGCGGATCTCGACCGGGGCCACGCCGCGTGCGGCGCGCTCGGCGTTGAGCTGACGGATGAACTCGACGGCGAGGAGGGCCTCGGCGTCGGTGGTGCTGTAGCCGGCCGACACCATCGAAGCGCCCACTTCCGCGGAGAGCGCGGCGCTGCCGGCAGAGGGTGCGGCGGCGGTGGCGACTCCGGGCGCCACCGACACGAGGCCGGCGGCGAGCGAGAGAAGGAGGGCGATCCTTCGAGAGAGGTGGAGCCGACGAGGGGAAGGGCTCGTCGTCATCGGATCGACATAGTTACCGACGCAGGCCATGCCGTCAAGGATTCGTCACAATTTGTCGGACCATGACTCTCTGTCGGCCAAGTGGCGCCAAACCTGAAGAATCCCGACGAAGGAACACCCTCCGACACCTGACACCACGTCTCGCGTTCGACGATGCACTCCGGGTGTTACGGATGCGTAACGTCGCCGCCTCGAAGGCGACCCGGGCGCGACGGAGGAACGCCGCCGGACCTGGGGGTTCCCGGGTCAGCTCCCGGGCTGGGTGAACCCGTCGAGGAACTCGGCGTAGGCCCAACCCCATGCGAGCGTCACGTCGTCGCCCGGGGCGAGGACGTCGTCGACCTCGAGGGTCTTGAGGCTCTCGTGGTCCACCCCGTGGGCGCCCTCGGGGGCCGAGGCGTGAAGGGCCTTCTCGTCGAGACCGTCGGCGCCGTAGCGCTTGGCGAGTCGACGCCCCCAGGCCCGCTCCTCGCCGTTGATGCGCACACCGGCAGCCGGTCGCACCTCGGTGAGCTCGGAGAAGACCTCGAACCCCCCGGCGGCGGTGAGGCAGGCGGCGACGAGGACGTCCTCGTCGGGGAAGGCCATCCGGGCCCGGTGGAACTGCTCGTGCATCAATGCCTTGAGCACGGCGCTGCGGCCGCGGCCGCGGCGCACCGAGACCGGCCCGAGCACGACGGCCGGCGTGCCGCCGATCCGCTCCAGGGTCGAGAAGGCGAACCCCTCGAGCTTGCCGTTCTCGTGGGCCTGTCCGGCCAACACCCAGGCCTCGGCCTGCTTCGACAGGTCGCCCGGGCCCCAGCCCGAACTCCCCGCGCACAGATCGGCCATCTCGCCGATCTCGGCATCGCTCAACGCGACACCGTCCTTCGTGACCACCTCGATCGTTCGCATCGGCTCACGGCCCCCTCGACGCTGGACCACCGGCAGGATGCGAGCCCACACCGGCGGCGCTCTGCGGGAACGGGGCGACGAGTCCCCCGACTCGCACCGTTCCTCGCTCTGACCTGAACGATTTTTACTTCAAGAGTCGAACGACGCAAATCGCCACGACGATTCGTCGTCATCGCCGGTGCCGATGGCGCCGAGACCGCGCCGGGACTGCCCTGCGATCAGGCTGCGTCGCCCCGGACGCTCAGAGGTAGACGCCGGTCTGGGGTTGCGGCCCCGGCCCGGGCGGGAGGGCCTGGGCCTGCTTCATCTGTTCGAGCTGCTGGCGAGCTGCCATCTGCTGGGCGAAGAGGGTCGCCTGGATCCCGTGGAAGAGGCCCTCGAGCCAGCCGACGAGCTGGGCCTGGGCGATCCGGAGCTCGCCCTCGCTCGGCACCTCGTCGTCGCCGAAGGGCGTGGCCAACGACGCCAACTCGTCCCGGAGATCGGGGCTCAGGGCGTCGGACAGCTGGCTGACCGAGGTGTCGTAGATCTCGCGGAGGCGATGCCGTCCCGCCTCGTCGAGGTCGGTGGCCCGCACCTCCTCGAGGAGCTGCTTGATCATCGAACCGATGCGCATCACCTTCGCCGGCTCGGCGACCGACCCCTCGGGCACCTCGTCGCCCTCCGCGGCGTCGACGACCTCCGGGGTCTCGGGCGGGCGGACGGCAGCCGGATCGGCGGCGGGGTCGTTCGGGGTCTGATCGGTCATGGGAGCACTCCCTCGGGGTGGGGTCGAAGCGTCGTGGCTGCGCGAGCCGACCCGGGCGGGTCGAGGCGCTACAGCTGGGCGATGGCCAACGGTACGAGCATTTCCGCCTCGGTCAGCGAACCGTGGCGCCCGACGAGGGGGAACAGGCCGGTGTCGTCGGGATCTGCGAACGACACCGGCGCGTGGGGCACGAGGGCGACGTCGCCGAGCCGATCGACCACCTCGGGCCGAACGGTCGGCCCGAACCATCGTTCGTCGAGGATCTGGTCGAGGTGGCGGACCCAGGCCTGGCGGCCGTAGGCCTCGACGGCCGCCTCGATCACGTCGTCGTCGGCCCCCGGCCTGGTGTGGAGCCACCGGAAGCGCCCCTCCCCCGACAGCGATTCGACGCCGTCGGTGACCGAGGCCGCCAGCTCGATCTCGCCGCGGCCGCAGTCGACCTGCCCGTGGTCGGCGGTGACGACGAGGCGAGTGCCGGCCGGGAGCTGCTCGACGAGATCGGCCACCATGCGGTCGGCGAACGCGAGCTCGGCGTCGTACTCCGAGCCGAGTCCGTACTCGTGCGACACCTTGTCGACCCCGTCCCAGTAGGCGTAGACGAACGGCTCGCCGTCGGCGACGAGACGGACGACCTCGTGCACGAGCACGGCCGGCGTCCGGTAGCCGTGGAGCCGCGCGCCCCGCAGGTGCGCCATCGTGAAGCCGGTGCGAGCGAACTCGGCCTTGGACACGACGACCGGCGCCTGGCCGCAGAACGGGTCGAAGGGCTGCACCAGGTCCGGGGGCACGGTGCGGCGAGCGTCGCGCTGTTCCGCCGATCCCCACCGCAGCGAGTTGAGCACCTGGTCGTCGACCACCATCCGGTAGCCGACGATCCCGTGGTCGCCGGGGGCGAGCCCGGTCGTGATCGAGCTCAGCGCAGCCGCCGTCGTCGAGGGCGCCACCGTCGTCAGCGCCCGCCGCTCGAGGCCGCACAAGGTCGGTGCGAGCTCGGGCCGCTCGGCGATCTGGCGGCTGCCGACGCCGTCGAGGACCAGCAGCACGGTCGGTGTGGTGGCCGGCAGCTCGGCCAGCTCGGGGAGACCGACGGCTGCCGGCGTCACCAGGCCGAGGAGGGCCGGCACGAGGTCGCTCACGCAGCCCGCGCCCCATGCCGGCAGCACGGGTGCCGGGAGATCGTCGGTGCCGGTCATCGCGGTGGCCTCATCGGAGGGACCCTAGAGGGCCGAGGTCCGAACCGGCTCGAACCGCCCCGGAGGGCGCCGCAGCGCCTAGGGTGATCGACCGTGAAGGTGTCGACTCGAGGGGACTACGCCAGCCGAGCGCTCGTCTCGCTCGCGATGCACGGTGGCACCGACGGACCGACCCCGGTGCGCGACATCGCCGAGCGGACCGGCCTTCCCCAGCCCTACCTCGAGCAGATCCTGCTCGCACTGAAGGGCGCGGGCCTGGTGCGGTCCAAGCGAGGCGTCGGTGGCGGCTACGTGCTCGCCCGGGAGCCGCGAGAGATCACCCTCGCCGACGTCGTCCGGGCCGTCGACGGCCCGATCACCCTCGGCGACTTCGGGGAACCCCATCGCGACGGCGCCTGTGACCACGAAGGGCAGTGCGTGCTGCTCGCCGTGTGGCACAACGTCGGCAACGCGATGCGCCAGTTGCTCGAGGACTACACGGTGGCCGACATCACCGAGATGGCCGCCGGCGACCGCGCCTGGCCGTGACCCTGCCGAGTTCCGGCGCCGATCTCGCCGCACTGCTGCGAGCCCGACGCATGGTTCGCAACCTCGCACCCACCGCTGCGGACGGCTCCCACCTCGACGACGATCTCCTCGACGACGATCTCCTCGACGAGCTGCTCGACCTGGCTCGGCGGGCGCCGAGCGCCGGCAACACCCAGGCCGTCGAGTTCGTCGTGCTGCGCGGCGCCGAGACGGCGGCGTACTGGGACGCGACCCTGCCGGCCGACCGTCGCGAGGGATTCCGGTGGCGAGGACTGCTCGACGCCCCGGTGCTGCTCCTCGTCCTCACCCGCCCCGAGGCCTACCGGGAACGCTACGCCGAGCACGACAAGGGCCGGGCCGACACCCTCGGCGCCGACCTGGCCCGCTGGCCGGTGCCCTACTGGTGGGTCGACGCGGGCGCCGTCGCCCAGAACGTCCTGCTGCTGGCGACCGACGCCGGGCTCGGGGCGTGCCTGTTCGGCGCCTTCGACCACGAGGCGGCGGCGCTCACCGCACTCGGCGTGCCCGACGATCGCCGGCTGGTCGCCACGATCGCCCTGGGCCACCCGCTCCCGGACGAACCCGGCCGTTCAGCGTCGCGGCGTCGCCGACCCCTCGGCGAGATCACGCATCGAGGTCGATGGACAACGCCGACGCCACCGCGCTGAGCTCCGCCGGCAGCGGCGAGTCGAAGGCGAGGTGGTCGCCGCTCACCGGGTGGCGGAAGCCGAGGTGGGCGGCGTGGAGGAACGGCCGGTCGAGGTCATAGAGCGCACTCGGGAGGTCCGCGTCGCGCCGACGACGGCCGCCGTAGCGATCGTCGCCGACCACCGGATGGCCGATCGCTTCGAGGTGGACGCGGATCTGGTGGGTGCGCCCGGTCTCGAGCCGGCACCACAGCAGCGCGGCGACCCCACCGTCGACCCGATGGGCGACGGTGTAGTGGGTCCGGGCCTCGCGCCCGCCGGCGACGACGGCCTGCCGGGTGGCATCGCGTGGCGAGCGTCCGAGCGGAGCATCGATCAGGCCCTCGTTGGCCTCCGGCGCGCCCCACGCCAGGGTCAGGTAGCGGCGGTCGACCGTGCGTGCCGCCAGCTGCCCCGTGAGATCGAGGTGGGCCTCCTCGGTGCGGGCGAACATCATCACCCCGGATGTGCCCTTGTCGAGCCGATGGACGACGCCGGGGCGGTCGGGATCGCCGCCGACGCCCGCGATCTCCGGGAATCGGGCGAGCAACCCGTTGACGACCGTACCGCTGCGCTGTCCGGCGCCAGGGTGCACGACCAGCCCGGCGGGCTTGTCGACGACGATCACGGCCTCGTCGACGTGCACGATCGGCACCTCGAGATCGGGCTCGGCATCGAGTTCGTGTTCGCGCCGCTCGACCGTGACGGCGACGGCGGCGCCGGCCTCGACCCGCAGCGAGGGTTTGGTGACCACGGCGCCGTCGACGGTCACCGCACCGGCCTTCACCAGGGTGGTCGCCTCGCTCCGCGACAGGTCACCGAGCATGGCGACGAAGCGGTCGAGCCGCTCGCCGGCCATCGCCGGCGCAACGTCCTCCGCCAGCTGCTCGATGGCGCTCACGGCGCGGGCTCGGAGCTGCCGATGCCGCTCTCGTCGGCCGCCGCATCGAGCGGTGCTGCTTCGTCCGGTGCCGCTTCGTCCGGTGCCGGCTCGTCGTCGAACGGGAGGCCGACGTCGCCGAAGATCCACGGCGCCACCAGCAGCGAGATCACCCCGCACACCACGGCGACGTCGGCGACGTTGAAGATCGGGAAGAACTGGGCGTCGATGAAGTCGACGACCCCGCCGGTGAGGAAGCCGTCGTCAGCCCGGACCACCCGGTCGATCACGTTGCCGATCGCCCCGCCGGCGACGATGGCCAGCTGGATCGCCACCCGGGTCCCGGAGCGTCGGGCGAGCTGCAACAACCAGACGGCGACGACGACGGCAACGACTCCGATCAACCAACCGAAGCCGCTGCCCTGCCCGACGCCGAACGACATCCCGGTGTTGTAGGACAGGTGGAACCGCAAGGGGCCCACGACGTCGATGCAGGTGGCCGGCGTGCACGGTCCGACCTCGAGGCGCGACTCTGCCCACGCCTTGGTGATCTGGTCGAGTCCGACGACGGCAGCGGCCGTGACCACGACCGGCAACCAGCCGGCCGGGGTGTGCGACGGCGACTCGGTCGGTGCGCCCATGGCGCTCAGAACATCGCCGTCTGGGCACTCACGGTCTTGGAGGCCATCGGCAGCGCCTCGAGACGCTCCTTGGGGATCGGCTCGCCGCTGACGACGCAGATGCCGTAGGTGCCGGCGTCGAGTCGGGCCAGGGCGGCGTCGATCTCCTCGACCTTCTCGCGAGCCTTCGCCGAGAGGGCGAGGTCGCGGTCACGTTCGACGGCGAGGGTGTCGCCCTCGCCCGATTCCTCGTCGAACTGGACGTCGCCGGGTTCACGGTCGGCCATCAGGCTGGCGGCCTCGGCCGCCAGGGCCTCGGCGGAGTGGGTGTAGGACTTGCGCTCGGAGATCAGCAGCTCGCGCTGGGAGTCGAGCCACTTCTTGTCGGTGAGATACTTCGGGAGCTTCACAGGACTTTCGGAGGGGTTGGGGGTGCGCTTGGAGGCCGCCGACGACTTCTTCGTCGGGGCCGAGGTCTTCTTGGCGGTGGTCTTCTTGGCGGGGGTCTTCTTCGCCGGGGCCTTCTTCGCCGTGGTCTTGGCGGGGGTCTTCTTGGCGGTCGTCTTCTTGGCGGCGGTCTTCTTGGCGGCGGTCTTCTTCGCCGGGGCCTTCTTCGCTGTCGTCTTCTTGGCCGCTGGCTTCTTGGTTGCCGACTTCTTGGCGGCGGGCTTCTTCGTCGTGGCCTTGGTCGATGCAGTCTTGTCGGTGGCGGCCTTCTTCGTGCCGCGCCCCTTCGTCGAGCTCGTGGATCCGGACTTCTTCGCCGCACTCTTGGATGACGATGCGGAAGCGCGAGCAGCAGCCACGACGCTCCTTTCGATCTAGGGACGCCGTAGTCTACGGGGGACGTCCGCTGGTCGCACTTCGTGCGAATCCGGGCCCCTGGGTGCCGCCGAAATCCCGGCTGGCCACGGGCCCTCGCCGGTAGTCTGGGCGGTCATGACTGCCACGCCCCCGCCCTATCCCGAGGTTCCGCCACGCGCCGACTTCCCGGCGATCGAGGCCCGAATTCTCGAGCGGTGGGCTGCCGATGAGACCTTCGAGGCCTCGGTCGAGGCCCGACCGGCCGACAACGAGTTCGTCTTCTTCGACGGGCCGCCGTTCGCCAACGGCCTCCCCCACCACGGCCACCTCCTCACCGGCTACGTGAAGGACGTGGTGCCCCGCTACCACACGATGAAGGGTGAGCGGGTCGAACGACGCTTCGGCTGGGACTGCCATGGCCTGCCGGCCGAGATGGAGTCGGAGAAGCAGCTCGGCGTGTCGGGACGAGCGGCGATCACCGAGTTCGGGATCGACAAGTTCAACGACCACTGCCGCACCTCGGTGATGCGCTACACCAAGGAGTGGGAGCAGACGGTCGACCGCCAGGCTCGCTGGGTCGACTTCGAGAACGACTACAAGACGATGGACTGCGACTACATGGAGTCCGTCATCTGGGCGTTCAAGCAGCTCTTCGACAAGGGCCTCGTCTACGAGGCGTTCCGTGTCATGCCCTACTCGTGGGGCGCCGAGACGCCGCTGTCCAACTTCGAGATCCGCCTCGACGACGCCACCCGCCCACGCCAGGACCCGGCGCTGACGGTCGCGTTCGACCTCGATCCGGTCGACGGCGATCCGGGCCCCCTGCGCATGCTGGCCTGGACGACCACGCCGTGGACCCTCCCGTCCAACCTCGCCCTCGCGGTCGGCCCCGACATCGACTACGCGGTGGTCGCCCACGACGACGGCTTCGTCGTCCTCGGCGCCGGCGCCGTGGCCACCTACGCCCGCGAGCTCGGCGACGACCCCGAGATCGTCGCCACGATCCCCGGACGGGATCTCGTCGGCCGCACCTACACCCCGCTCCTCCCCTACTTCGCCGATCGCACCGAGCCCGGCGCCGACGGGCAGGCCGAGCGGTCGTTCCGGGTGCTCGGCGCCGACTTCGTCGACACCTCCGAGGGCACCGGCGTCGTCCACATGGCCCCCGGCTTCGGCGAGGACGACCAGCGGGTCTGCGAGGACAACGGCATCGGCATCGGCCGGGTCGTGCCCGTCGACGACCAGGGTCGCTTCACCGACGACGTGCCCGAGTGGGCCGGGCAGAACGTCTTCGACGCCAACCCCGACGTGATCCGCCACCTCAAGGAGGCGGGTCGGGTGCTGCGGCACGAGACCTACGACCACAACTACCCCCACTGCTGGCGCACCGACACGCCGATCATCTACAAGGCGATCTCGTCGTGGTACGTCGAGGTCACGGCGATCCGCGATCGCCTGATCGAGCTCAACCAGCAGATCAACTGGGTGCCCGACAACGTCCGCGACGGCCGCTTCGGCATGTGGCTGGCCGGCGCCCGCGACTGGTCGATCAGCCGCAACCGGTTCTGGGGTTCCCCGATCCCGGTGTGGAAGAGCGACGATCCCGCCTACCCGCGCGTCGACGTCTACGGCTCGCTCGACGAGATCGAGGCCGACTTCGGCGTTCGTCCCGACGATCTGCACCGGCCGGTCATCGACGAGCTGGTCCGACCCAATCCCGACGACCCGACCGGTCGCTCGATGATGCGGCGCGTGCCCGAGGTGCTCGACTGCTGGTTCGACTCCGGGTCGATGCCCTTCGCCCAGGTCCACTACCCGTTCGAGAACAAGGAGTGGTTCGAGGAGCACTTCCCGGCCGACTTCATCGTCGAGTACATCAACCAGACGCGCGGCTGGTTCTACACCCTCCACGTGTTGGCCGGCGCGCTGTTCGACAAGCCCGCCTTCGAGAACGTCATCTGCCACGGCATCCTCCTCGCCGAGGACGGCGCCAAGCTGTCGAAGAAGCTCCGCAACTACACCGAGCCGAGCGAGATCTTCGAGAAGCAGGGGTCCGATGCGCTGCGGTGGTACTTCATGTCGTCGAACATCGTGCGCGGCGGCGACGCCCGCATCAGCGACCAGGCGATCGACGACGTCACCCGCCAGGTCCTGCTCCCGATCTGGAACGCCTACAGCTTCTTCACCCTCTACGCCAACGCAGAGGGCTATCGGGCGAAGGCGTCGACCAGCTCGACCAACCTGCTCGACCGCTACGTGCTGGCCAAGACGGCCGAGCTCGTCGAGCGGGCGACGGCGAGCCTCGACGCCTACGACCTCGCCGGTGGGACCGTCGCGATCAGCGACTTCCTCGACGCGCTGAACAACTGGTACATCCGACGGAGTCGTGACCGCTTCTGGAACACCGACGCCGGCGCGACCACCGACACCGACGCCCTCGACACCCTCTACACCGTGCTGACCACCCTGTCCCGGGTGGCGGCGCCGTTCCTGCCCATGGTGACCGAGGAGATCTGGTCCGGCCTGGCCGAGGGCTCGGTCCACCTCCAGGACTGGCCGACCGTCGACGAACTGCCGGCCGACGCCGAGCTCGTCGTCGCAATGGACCGCCTCCGTCAGGCCGCCTCGGCCGGGTTGTTCCTGCGCGAGGAACGCAACCTCCGGGTGCGACTCCCCCTCGCCGAAGCGGTGGTCGCCGGTGCCGGCGCCGATCTGATCGAGCCGTTCGCCGAGCTGTTGGCCGACGAGCTGAACGTGAAGTCGATCCGCTTCACCGACGACGTCTCGGCCTACGGCACGTTCCGGCTCCAGCCCAACGGCCGCGTGCTCGGCCCCAAGCTCGGCAAGGACGTGCAGACCGTCATCAAGGCGGCCAAGGCCGGCGACTGGACGTCGAACGACGATGGCTCGGTGACCGTGGCCGGTCACGACCTCACCGGCGACGAGTTCAGTCTCGCCCTCCACCCCCTCGACGGGGTGGCCGCCGCCGCGCTCCCGGGCAACGACGCCGTGGTGGTGCTCGACACCGAGGTGACCGCCGAGCTCGAGGAGGAGGGGGTGGCCAGCGACTGGAAGCGTGCGATCCAGTCGACCCGCAAGGACCTCGACCTCGACGTCACCGACCGGATCACCGTCACGTTCGACGGCGAGGTCCCGTCGGCCGTGGTCGCGCACCAGGCCTGGGTCCAGAGCGAGACGCTCGCCAGCGAGGTGGCGACCGCCGACCTGTCGGACGACGAGCCGTCGCCCCACTCGGTCAACGGCCAGAAGGTGAAGTTCCGGGTCTCGAAGGCCTGAGCGGCCGGACGGCGCTCAGCGCCGTCGGCCGAACCAACCGCCACCCTTGTCCGACTCGTCCTCCGGGTCGGACTCGAGGAAGCGGGCGAGGGCATCGTCGTCGGTGTCGTCCTCGGTCGTCACCCGGCGGAGTTCCTCCAGGAACGGGTCGGACGGCGGCGTCGGCACCTCGTCGGCGCTCGGCACGTCGTCGGCCCACTGGGGTCGTTCGATGCCGGGCGCCTCGCCCCGACGGGGCAGGCCGGTGTCGGTGACGACGCCGGCGACGGCGTCGGCCGCTTCGGTCGCAGGTCCGCCGTCGAGGTCGGGTGCGCCGGCGAAGGGCAACGCCCCGTCCGGCACCTCGTCGGCCGGGAGCACGATCTCGTCCGCCGTGTCCGGGGCGAGCTCGTCGGGGGCAGTGTCGTTGGCGGAAGGGTCGTCGGGGGAAGCCCCGTCGGCTGCGGGGAGGTCGTCGACGACGACCACCTCGTGCTCGTCGGTGACCTCGGCGGCGGCCGGTTCGTCGTCGGTCTCGTCGTCATCGAAGCTGAGGACGTCGACCGCCTCGGTGGCCGGGCCGATCGGGTCGGGGTCGGGCCCCCGGTCGAGCTCGCCGAGCATGATCCCGGACGACTCGCCGGCGGCACCGTGCTGCTCGTCGGTGTCCGCCTCGACCTCCACCACCTCGTCGGGCCGGTAGCTGTCGCCGTCGGCCACCTCTCCCGCAACGGTGTCGTCGAACGCGGTGTCGTCGAACGCAGTGCTGTCGTCCGCGGGCTCCGCGTCGGCGGGGGCGGCGGCGCCGAGCTCGCCCTGCAGTGCGCCGAGCGACGGCGATGCCACCTCGACCGGAGCGAACGACGCCGGATCGGTGGCGGGGATGTCGGCCGGCTCCGGCGGCATCTCGCCCTGGAGACCGGCGTCGCCGTCGGCGACGGCCTCCAGTTCGGCGATCGCCGATCGCACCGCCTCGCGCCGCGCTGCCAGGTGGGCCTCGAAGCGCTCGATCTCGCCGGTGAGCGACGAACGGCGGCCCTCCAGCTCGCCGATGTCGTCGATCAGCTGACGACGCTGTGCCTCGTGCGACTCGCTGAGTTCGGCCTCGATCGCCGCCAGCCGGTCGGAGGACGAGCCGGCGATCTCGTCGAGGCGACGGGTCCGCTCCCGCTCGAGGTCCTTGTCGAGCTCGGCGCGAGCGGCTTCGTTGGAGCGCCGGATCTCGTCGGACTCGCGTCGGCCGGCCTCGGCCAGCGAGGCCGCTTCGGCACGCGCGGCCTCGACGACGCGCTCGGCCTCGGCGTTGGCGTCCTTGACCGTCTGGTCGGCGGTCCGCTGGGCCAGCAGCAACGTGTTGCGGAGGGTCTCGTCGAAGTCCGCCGGCGTGGGTGGCGGCACCTCGGCCACGGCGGCCGGCGCCTCGGCGGCGGGCTGGGTGGCGAGCCTGGCCTCGGCCGAGGCGGCTCGGGTCTCGGCGTCGGTCAGCCGCTGCTGGAGCTGATCGACCTCGTCGGCCAGCGGC
>JBPEXC010000003.1:0-7820 GCA_052032035.1 Acidimicrobiales bacterium
CGGAGGTGCCGTCGGCACCCTCACCGCCGTACTCGGTCGGCCACACCTCGATGGCGCCGACGGTCCAGATGTCGGGCTCGACGGCCGAGAGGTAGTCGGTGAAGTTCTCGGTGGTGCCCGACTCGTCGGAGCGGTGCACGGGGTTGATCGCCGTGTCCGGGAGCTCGAGGTCCGGGTTGGCATCCGCGATCAGCGGATCGTTCCAGCTCGACACCTCACCGGCGAAGATGCTGGCGAGCGCCTCGGTGGTGAGGTTCAGGCCCTCGATGCCGGGGAGGTTGTAGGCGACGGCGATCGGCGAGATGTAGTGGGGCAGGTTGACCGCACCCTCAGGGTTCTCGCAGACGGCCATCGAGGCCTCGATCTCCTCGTCCTTGAGGTAGGCGTCGGAGCCGGCAAAGTTCGAACCGCCGGAGAGGAAGGTCTCGCGGCCGCCGCCCGAACCGATCGGGTCGTAGGACACGGCGACGTCGGGCTGCACGCCGGAGTAGCCGGCGAGCCAGCCGTCCATGGCAGCCTTCTGCGACGAGGCGCCGGCGCCGACGAGGGTGCCGGACAGGCTCATCGCCTCGTCGGCCATGTCGTCGGTGGCCTCCTCGGCCTCATCCGTGGCCTCGTCGACCGCCTCTTCGGCCTCGTCAGCGGCGTCGGAGGCGGCGTCGGTGGCATCCTCGACGGCATCTTCGGCATCGCTGCTGCCGCATGCGGCGGCGGTCATCATCAGCGCCAGCAGGAGTGCCAGCAGCTTGTGCAGGGAACGCATTGAGATGTCCTCTCCTAGATCTTGAAATCGTGGGACTCGGGCAAGCTAACGAGGGCAGGTGAACCCCGAAGCCGACCAAGGTGAACATCAGGTAGCGCGCTCCTGGCAGTCTCGTGGTCGATGACGGACCGGTGACGATCGACCGCCGATCCGCCGCGAATCCGGCGATGAACCGAGTTCGGTGGTGGCATTGGTCACGCCGCGACCGGCCATCTAGCGTGCGCGTCATGCAGATCGAAGCGGGCCGCACGGCGGCAGTGGTGACAGGAGCGGCCTCGGGCCTCGGACGGGCGACGGCCCGAGCGCTGGCGGAGGCCGGCGCCAAGGTGGCGGTGTTCGACGTCAACGTCGAGGGCGGCAAGGCGGTGGCCGACGAGATCGGCGGCCTGTTCTGCGAGGTCGACATCACCAGCGAGGAGAGCGTGCTCGACGGCTTCGCCCTCGCCCGTGAGGCCCACGGCCAGGAACGCATCCTCGTCCACTGCGCCATGACGGCCAAGGGCGGCAAGACGGTGGGCAAGGACCGCAAGAACGGCGGCTGGAAGCGCCTGTCGACCGAGGACTACGCCTACGCCGCGGAGGGCATCCTGGTCGCCAGCTACCGGGTCGCCTCCCTGTCGGCCCTCGGCATGGTCGAGAACCTCGAACCCCTCGAGGACGGCGAGCGGGGCGTGATCACCCTCACCGCCTCGGTGGCGGCCCAGGACGCCCAGGTCGGGCAGGTCGCCTACGGCTCGTGCAAGGCCGGCGTCAACGGCCTCGTGCTGCCGATGGCCCGTGACCTGATGAACGAGGGCATCCGGTTCAACTCGATCATGCCCGGCATCATGGCGACGCCGCCGATGCTCGGGGTGCCCGAGAAGGTGCTCGCCAACCTCAGCGCCTCGGTGCCATTCCCCAAACGGCTCGGCAAGCCGGAGGAGTTCGGGTCGCTCGTGCTCGAACTGGTGCGCAACACCTACTTCAACGGCCAGAACATCCGCCTCGACGGCGCGATCCGGATGCCGCCGCGGTAGCCGGCAACGACCAACGCCGACTCAGCCGCCGTGCCGCTCCCAGTGGCCGGCCGACAACCGTTCCCACAGCGCGACCTCCCACTCGACCGGGAGCGAGGGATCGACCAGTTCGTGCGCGGCGGCCGCATGGGCTGACAGGTCGTCGACGCCGTAGGCGAGGCTCAGGTGCAGCCACGTCTTGAGCCGGATCGCATCCTCCTCGGCGCCGGCGACGTCCGTGCCGGCGAACCTCGACGCGAGGTCGGTCAGCCACACCGAGGACACCTCGAGCCCCACCCAGTCGGGGCGGGCCAGGAGATCGACCACCTCGACGGAGCCGGCCGGCGGCGGCCCGGCGTCCGCGATCACCTCACGGGCCAACTCGACCATCTCGTCCGCCCGAGCCTGGCCACGCCGGAAGAACCCGGTGAGGGTCACGTGGGGCGGGTAGGTGTGGGCGGTCGTCGGCGTCGACGCGTCGAAGAACTCGCGACACGCCGACGCGAGCGGACCGACCGGGGTCGCGTAGAGGATCAGTTCCCGCATGTGGCCCGGGTGTACTCGATCGAGCCGGCGACGACGGCGGCACGCACCTGGGCCGGAGCCCCGCCACGACGCTCCACGACGACGATGTCGGCGCGGGAGCCGGGACGGATCTGACCCCGGTCCGCCAGGCCGGCCGCGTCGGCGGGATTGCCCGACACCATCGCCCAGGCATCGGCGAGCGGCGCCAACCCATCGTCGACGGCCCGGAACGGCGCCTCGAGGAGCGACGGGTAGTGGTAGTCGCTCGAGAGGATGTCGCAGACGCCGGCCTCGATCGCGTCCGAGACCGCGAGGTTGCCGATGTGTGAGCCCCCGCGCACCAGGTTCGGGGCACCCAGCAGCACAGGGAGACCGGCCTCGCGGTACGCGGCGGCCAACTCGATCGAGAGCGGGAACTCGGCGAACCGCACCCCGAGTTCGAGGTCACGGGTGAGATCGGTCGGCTCGGCCGGATCGTGCGAGGCCGTCGACACGCCGACGGCACGGGCCACCGCTGCGAGCTCGAGTTCCTGCCGCCGGCCGACCTCACGACGACCGATCGCGTCGTCGAGCCGCGACCGGAGTTCACTGTCGGACACCCCGCTGCGGCCGAGCTGTGAGGCGCTGATGTCGACGATGTGAGGGTTCCCGCCGGGGGTGTGGTCGTTGTAGGACAGGACGGCGATCTCGCCGGACTCGAGCATGCCGACCAATTCGTCGAGGCCGTCGGTGTTGCAGCGCTCGTGACGAACGTGGAGCAGGACGTCCGGCCCGCCGGACCGGTCTCGGAGGGCGGCGACCAACGCCCGGAGCGTCTCACGACTGCGCAGGCCCGGTTCCCAGGAGTCGGTGGCCGACAGGAACGAAGTCGTGATGCCCGCGGCGAGCAGCTGGGCGTCGTTCTCCGCCAGGGCGAGTGTCATCGGCAACCAGACCCCGCCGCGCGGCATGAGCGAGCGCTCGAAGGCGTCGCCGTGCAGATCGACGATGCCCGGCGCCACGAGGGCGCCGCCGGCATCGATCACGACCGCGTCGGGCGCCGGGGCAGCACCGATCGACTCGATCCTCCCGTCCGACCAGGTCACGGTCGTCGCCTGCGGCTCCTCGAGACCGTCGACCAGGACCCGCCCGTTGATCACTGCTCCACGCATGGAGACGACGGTAGGGCGACGGTTCTGAACGTCGACCATCGCACCGATGAACATTGGGCGAACGGGTTGTCATAACAACTTGCTCGTGTTCTGATGCGCTCGTGGCCGACGGAGATCCGACCTACCTCGAACTGGCCGACGAGCTCGAACGAACGCTCGTCGACCTGACCCCCGGCACGAAGCTGCCGTCGGAGAACGAACTGGCCAAGGCCCACGAGGTGAGCCGGATCACGGCTCGTGCGGCGCTGGTCGAGCTCGAGTCGCGACACCTCGTCGTGCGGACCCGAGGGTCGGGCACCTACGTCGCCCTCCGCATCCCCTACCCGATCCGGGCCGGCATGCCCGCCAGCTGGAGCGCGACGGTCGAAGCCGCCGGGCACACCCCGGAGCACCGCTACACGACCATCGCCGACGAACGGGCGTCGGCCGAGACCGCTCGACGTCTCCTCATCCCGCGCGGCCGCATGGTCACCCGCGTCGAACGACTGAACCTCGTCGACGGCAAGGTCACCGGCGTCCAGGTGTCGTATCTGCCCGCAGCCGACGTGCCCGGTCTCGCCGACATCCTCCCCGGCTCGTCCCTCACCGCCACCCTCGTCGACCACTACGGCTACGCGCCGGAGCGATGGAGCTCCCAGGCCGATCTGGCGACCGTTCCGGCCGAGGTCGCACGCCACCTCGAGCTGACGGGGCGCCCGCCCGCCTGGCGGGTCACCTCGGTCAACACCTGCAGCCGGCTCCGCCGCCCGATCGAGGCCACACAGGGCTGGCTGCGAGCCGACGCATTCCGCGTCTACCTCGTCACCGGCCCGGCCGATGACGCCGACCACTTCGAAGGGATCCGATGATCGACACCGAACACCGAATCGAACTCCTCGCCGCCGCCGATCGGGCACGAGTCCTCGAACTCGCCGACCTGAGCCTCGACGGTCAGCCGATGCCCGAGATCATCCTCGCTCCTCAGCCGGGCTCGGTCGTGATGACCGTGCGAGAGCCGGTCGAGGCGACGCGGTTCCATCTCGGCGACGTCCTCGTCACCAGGGCCGAGGTCGAGCATCGCGGCGAGAGGGGCTGGGCCATGGTGATGGGCGCCGACGAAGCCGGCGCGCTCGCCGTGGCGATCTGCGCTGCCGAGGCCCAGGCCTCCGGACCGCAGGCGACGGCGATCGACCAGCTCTGCGATCGCACTCGCGAACGCCTCGCTCGGGAACGAGCCGAGGAGTGGCGGGCGCTCGAGCCGACGGTGGTTTCGTTCAAGGAGCTCGAGGCATGACCGCCGTCGCCGACGCCCGGATCGACGGGTCCCGCTCCCAGCAGGTGTTCGACGCTCTGCTCCGTTCCCTGGCCGAGCCGGGCACGATTCGTCGCCTCCCCATCGATCAGCTGCCGGACGCTCCGACGGTGCTCTGGCTCCCACTGGCAATCGCGGATGTCGACATCGGTGTCAACGTCGACGACGACCTCGCCGGCCCCCTCGCGTCGCTGGTGCGCGACGCGACGGCCGCCACCCTCACCTCGCTCGACGATGCAGCCATCGTCGCGCTCACCGACGTCGGGGACGGTGCCGTCCTCGACCGGGTCCGGGTCGGCAGCGCCCTCGCCCCCGAGGACGGTGCCCGGGTCGCCATCGCCGTCGAGGGGTTCGGGCCGAGCAACGACTCCACTGCCGACTCGCCCGCCGACGTCCAGCTGCACCTCGAAGGCCCCGGAGTCCCCGGGACCCGCTCGATCACGGTCCGGGGTCTCGACCCGTCGGCGGCCGCTCGCCTCGGCCAGGCGTCCGGCCACTTCCCCGCCGGGTTCGACAGCTGGCTCTTCTCCCCCGCGGGCGACGTGGTCGCCATCTCGCGCAGCACCACCATCACGATCGAAGGGACCCACTGACATGGGCTATGTCGCCGCCAAGGGCGGATTCGACGCAATTCGCGCCGCCGAGGACCTCGTCGCTCGGCACCGACTCGAGTCGAGGAGCTCCTACCTCGAACTCGACCAACTGATCGACCGCCTCGGCTACGCCGTCGACCGGGTGATGGGTGAAGGCGGACTGTGGGACGAGACGACCGCCGCCCGGGCCTTCCGCCAGGCCGAGGGTGACCTGATCGAGGCCTCGCACCTCGTCCGGTCCCACCGATCGGCGCTCCCCCGCCTCGGCTACACCCGGCCGATCGACGCGGATGACATCGACGTCATCCGTCGGATCGTGCCCGCCTTCCGGGAACCGCCGGGCCCCCAGCTCCTCGGCCGCACCCTCGACTACACGGGCCGGCTGCTCGACACCGCCGACGAGGATCAGGCCAGGACCGCCGCCGCCGAAGCCGCCGCGGCCCGCTACGGACGTCCCGGGGACTCCGCCGACTCCGACGGGGACGCAGGGAACGCCTCCGACTCGGCGCGGGTCCCCGGGCGCCTGATGGACGTGTTGCGGACGATGGACGCGATGGTCGACCGTCGCCGCACCGACGACCCGGAGCCGGCCGACATCACGATGGTCCCGGCCCGTCCCGGGGCGCCCCGCTCGGCCCGGCTCTCGGCGATGGCCCGGGCGGAGACCGGCGCCCTCGTGCAGCTCTGGTACCGCAACATCATGGGGCCCGATCAGCACCTCCACGAGGTCACCCTCGGCGAGGTCCGCCACGGCCGCCTCCCAGTCACCGTCGAGCATCCCCACACCGGCAACCCCGTCACCGTCGGGTCGGTCCGGGTGACCGAGGTCGAGGCGATCGAGGACCTCGACGGGGTCGACGAGGATCGCAGCCGCTTCGACGTGGGCTACGGCATGTGCTTCGGCCACAACGAGCGCAAGGCGATCGCGATGGCCAACCTCGACATCGCCCTGCATCGCGACCAGGGTGACTCGCCGCTCGAGCAGTCGGTCCTGATGACGACCGACGGCCTCGACGCCGCCGGGTTCCTCGAGCACCTGAAGCTCCCCCACTACGTGACGTTCCGCTCGATGATGGAGCGCAAGCAGACGCTGCGCAGCGGCCACACCACCGCCGTGATGGCCGGGGACGGGCTCGGCCGCAGCGACTGCGAGGTCACAGACCTGTCGGGAAGCACAGACTTGTCTGGAGAGAGCAGCCTGTCGGGGGCGAACGCATGACGGCGTCGGTCTCGGCGCTCCTGGAGCGCCTCGCACCCACCGAGACCCTCGACGCCGAGGGCGGAGCCACCGTCACCATCCTCGACGAGTCCTCCAAGCGTGAGGTCCGCCGTGCCTGTCTCACCGCGGTCGCCGTGCCCGGTTACCAGGTTCCCTTCGGGTCCCGGGAGATGCCGGTCGCTCGCGGCTGGGGCTCGGGCGGGCTCCAGGTCACCCTCGCGGTCGTCGGCGACGACGACGTCGTCAAGGTCTACGACCAGGGCGAGGACGGCGGCGTCAACGCCGCGAACCTGCGACGGCTGATCCGGCGATCCGAGGCGGTGGCGACCACCACCGACGCCCGGGAGGCGACCGTGATCCAGACCCGCCACCGGGTCCCCGAGGACGAACTGGTCGAGGGGCAGATCCTGGTCCTCCAGGTGCCGGTGCCCGAGCCGCTCCGAGGCGTCGAGCGCAACATGCACGAGCTGCGACGCATGCACGCCGAAGCCGACTACGCCCGGATGTGGGTGTCGCTCTACGAGGACATCGTCCGCAACGGCGTGATCACCCGCACCACCGGCTATCCGTGCATGGTCGCTGGCCGCTACGTGATCGCCACCACGCCGATCCCCCGCTGGGACGTTCCGCCGCTGCACCAATCGGCGTTCCTGTCGTTGTTCGGCGCCGGGCGGGAGAAGCGCATCTACGCCATCCCACCCCACACCGACGTCGAGCCGTTGACGTTCGACGACGTGCCCTTCGAGGTCGAGCGATCCGGCGAGGCATGCTGCCGCTGCGGACGAGCGAACGACGATGGCACCGCAGCCAGCTACGTCGTCGAGTTGCCCCAACAGGACGGCTCGTCGGTGTGGGTGTGCAGCGACACCGACTGGTGCACCCGACAACAACTCGAGCTCGGCATCCTCGACGCCGCCTCGCTCAGCACGGAGGTCGACCTGTGAACCCGCTCACCACGGACTGGAGCCTCCAGGTCGAAGGCCTCGGGCACATCTACGGGCCGGGAGGGGCCGAGGCCGTCGCCGGCACCGGCCCCGAGTTCGGCCGGACGGTCAGCCCGCTCACCGGTGCGGTGATCGGCTGCTGGGACGTCGGCTTCGAGGTTGCGCCAGGCGAGGCCCTCGGCGTGATCGGTGAGTCGGGCTCGGGCAAGTCGACGGCACTGCGCTGTATCTCCGGCGACCAGACCCCCACCACCGGGGCGGTCAGGCTCCGAACGGTGGCCGACGGCGACCTCGACATCACCCAGCTCGACCCGAGCGCCCGACGGGCCCTGCGGATCG
>JBPEXC010000030.1:0-3067 GCA_052032035.1 Acidimicrobiales bacterium
CGTCGATCGCCTCGGGCGGGGTGATCGGGTCGGCGTCGCCGTAGTGGAAGCGGAACGGGCCGGCGGGCAGCTCGCCGAGCGACCCGAGCACGCTCTCCATGCGCGACCCGTGCCAGGTGACGGCAGCCTCGAACAGCCCCGACGACGCCCCGAGCAGCGTGAACGACCCGCCGAAGCAGATCCCGAGGGCGGCGAGCCGGCCGTTCGTGCGGCCCTGCAGCCACTCGGCGACCGCGGCGACGTCGCCGACGCAGGCGCCGAAGTCGAAGCCGCCGAGGCGAGCCATCGCGGTCTCGTGGTCGGCGTAGGGCACGGTGTTCCTGGGGTTCGGGCGGTCGGCCGCATCGGGTTCGGGCGCCCGCCAGAACGGGTCGAGCACCGCGGTGGTGCCGACGTCGGTCAGGCTCCGCAGCTGGGCCAGGAGGTCGTCGTTGGCCCCGAAGATCGACGGGATCACGACCAGGCCGGGCAGCTCGGCGGCGCCCTCGGCGGGCGCGGCGACGAAGACGGGGACCGCACCGTCGGCGACGGCGACCTCGTGGTGTTCGGTGGTGCTCATGGCGGGCGACGCTACACGACGCCCGCCTCCGCGGCCTCAGGCCAGGATGGCGTCGGTGGGCAGGGCGACGATGCCGCTGGCACCCATCGCCTGCAGCTCGCCGAGCTTGGCCCAGAGGTTCTTCGACAGCACCACCATGTGGGCGGCGACGAGGTCGTCGCGGCCGGCGAGGGGCAGCACGGTCGGCGAGGCGAGGCCGGGGAACACGGTGCTGAGCTCGTCGACCTTGTCGGCCGGGATGTGGAGCATCACGTACTGGCGCTCGCGGGCGGCGAGGGCGGCCTCGATGCGGAGCGTGAGGTCGACGATCTCGGCGCCGGGGTCGGCGACGTGGGCGAAGGTGGCCTGGCAGCCCTGCACCTCGTGGAGCACCCGGAGGTGGTTGCGGGCGAGGCTGCCGCCGGTCTCGCGCAGGTCGACGATGGCGTCGGCCACGCCGACGGCGCACACGCCCTCGAGGGCGCCGCCCATCGGCACGACCTCGACGTCGATGCCCTGGTCGGCGAACCAGCGTCGGGTCCACTCGGGCAGGTGGGTGGCGACGGTGCCGCCGGCCAGCTCGGCCACCGTGGAGCGGGGGTCGTCCTGGCGGCAGGCGACCACCAGATCGGAGCGGGAGTAGCCGAGCTCGATCGTCGGGAGGTCCTCGACGTTGCTCTCCAGTGCGGTGTCGGTCGAGATGAAGGCGGCGGCGAGGCGGCCGGTGCTCAGCCACGCGGCGGCGTCGCGGGGCCGCATCTCGATGAACTGGATGCCCTGGGTGAGGGCCGAGGCGTTGTTGCCCTTGAGCTTGCCGATCGAGTAGCCGGCGTGCTTGAGCAGGTCGAGGGTCTGCTCGCGCAGGCGGCCCTTCGACGGGATGGCGACGCGGGGCACGCTCACTTGCGGCGTCCTTCCAGTACGGCGAACACGTCGTCGATGGCGACGCCGGAACGGACCAGCCCCACGAGCAGGTGGTAGAGCAGGTCGGCGGCCTCGTCGGCCACCCGGTCGTTGGCCTCCGGGCCGCGGGCCAGTTCGAGACAGGTCTCGAAGCCCTCTTCCATGATCTTGCGCTGGATCAGTTCGGGGTCGGCCAGCAGACGTGCGGTGTAGGACTCGGCCGGGTCGGCCCCGGCCCGGTCCTTCAGCACCGCTTCGAGCTCGTGGAGAATCACGCCTGTGGAGGATAGGACGCCGGTCCGCCCGCTCCCCCGTTCCGCACCGCCTGTTCAGGCAGGCTCCACGAGTCGGCCATCAGCTGTCGGCCAGGAGGCGATACAGATCCTTGCGGGCGGTGGTGAGGATCTCGGTGGCCTTGGCCACGGTCTCGGCGTCGCCGGTGGTCCCGACCTGACGGGCGGCGGCGCCCAGATCACGCATCGCGGTGCGGAGTCCGCCGCCGGCGCCACCGCGGAGGTTGGCCCACGGCTCGCCGTCGGCCTCGAGCCGCTCGGTGGCCTCGGTCCGGCCCTCCTCGGTGAGCTCGAAGACCGTCTTGCCGTCGCGTTCGGTCGGGGCGAGCTTGCCCTCGTCGGCCAGCAGCTGGAGCTGGGGGTACACCGAGCCGGGGCTCGGGGCCCAGGCCCCCTCGGTCTTGGCCTCGAGGCGCTGGATCAGTTCGTAGCCGTGGGCGGGGCCGTCGAGTAGGCCGACGAGGAGGCAGGCTCGCACCTGGCCTCGCCGCATGCGGTGGCGGCCGCCACGGCCGCGCCCGCCGGGGCCGCCGCGACCGGGGCCGCGGCCTCGACCGCCGCCGCGCCGGCCCCGGCCGTCACGGCCGTGTGGTCTGCCGCCCCCGAAGGCGCGGTCGTCGAACAGGACATCGTCTCGGGACGGGCGACCGGTGCGGCCGCCCCTCCCCATGGGTTCGTTGTTGCTCATGACTATCACGATATATCGCGATAGGTTCCGAAACAATCACGAACCCGTCACTTCATGCCAGGGCGTCGGCGATCGCCGCGATGTGCTCGTGGTCGGTGCCGCAGCAACCGCCGACGACCCGCAGGTCGGGCAGCAGGGTGTGGAGGCGCCGGTAGTCGTCGGCGAGTTCGTCGACATCGCCCCGGTCGAGTTCCTCGGCCTCGTCGAGTTCGGCGTGGCTGAGGCGCGACGCGTTGGCCCGCACCGCCTTCACCCGTTCGAGCCAGGGCGCCCCGCCCGACAGCCGGTCGACGAAGTGCGACGGGTGGGCGCAGTTGACCATGAAGTAGGCGATCCGGCCCTCGGTCGCCGCGTCGATCTCCTCGATCGCCTCGCCGAGCGGGGCACCCGACGGGAGCCGACCGTCGGTCTCCACCGTCACGCCGACCGCCACGGGGACGTCGGCTCGCTCGGCGGCCTGCGCGATCCCGATCGCCTCCTCGACGTAGGTCATCGTCGTGGCCGTCACCAGGTCGACGTGGCGCGACGCCATCGCCCGCACCTGGGGCGCGTGATAGGCGGCCGCCTCGTCGGCGCCCATCGCGGCGCCGACCACGTAGCCGTCGCCCCGTGGGCCGATCGCCCCGTTCACCACCACCTGGGGCC
>JBPEXC010000300.1:0-4254 GCA_052032035.1 Acidimicrobiales bacterium
AAGAACGACGGGTCGTACTCGTCGGGGACCGCCACTCCGAGGCCGCCGGCGAGCGCCCGGACGAGGTCGTCCTGGCGCCACATGACACCCTTGGGCATGCCGGTCGTGCCGCCCGTGTAGAGCATGTAGAGGTCGTCCCCGGATCGTTCGACCCGCTCCGCGACCCGAGGGCCGGACGTGGTCACTGCATCCTGGTACGGTACGGCCCAGTCGGGGCAGGGGCCCGTGCCGTCGTCGATCCACACCCAGGTGGTGACCAGGGGGACACGGTCGAAGATCGCCTCGATCGTGCCGGCGAAGCACCCGTGGAACACGACGGCAACGGCGTCGGCGTTGTCCCAGAGGTAGACGAGCTCGTCGGCCGCGTACCGGTAGTTGGTGTTGACCGGCACGAGAGCGGCCTTGTAGCAGGCGAAGAACGACCCCAGGAACTCCGGGCAGTTGTACAGGTACTGCGCGACCTTGTCCTGGTGGCCCGCACCGCGGTCGAGGAGGAACGAGGCGACGCCGTCGGCTCTCAGGTCGGCGTCGGACCATGCGATCGCGCGGTCACCCTGCCGCGAGAACGGCGCGTCGGGGAGCTGGGCGGCCGCGGCCTCCCAGATGTCGGCGAGATTCCAGCCGCTCACGGTGCTTCCGGTCCGCCGGGGACCGAGCCGTCGGGTGGCCACGGTTCGACGCCGTCCTCGAGGGGGACGTCGAGCGATTGCAGGAGCGCCGAGAAGAGCCGCCAGTTGCCGATCGCGGCAACCAGTTCGACGAGTACCGCCGGGTCCTCGCCGAATGCCGATCGACACGCGGCCCACGTTGGGTCGGAGATGGTGCCGTCCCGCAGGGTCTCGTCCGTTGCGGCGAGCACCGCCCGCTCCTGCGGGCCGAAGTGGTCGGCCCGCTCCCAGTCGCGCACGGCGAGAAGGTCGCGCTCCGGCACATCGAGCAGGCGCGCAACGCGCCAATGCTGGGTCCACTCGTAGACGGAGCCGGTCGCCCAGCCGATGCGCATGATGATCAGCTCCCGCAGTCGTGCGTCGAGCACGCCCCTCCACAGGAGCTCGCGGAGCATGCCGTTGAGGCCGGCCGCGACGCCGGGCTGGTGGAGTGCGATCCGAAAGACCGACAGCTCGGCCATGTCCTCGGGGATGCCTCGCTCGGTCGCTCGCCGTCGTGCCTCGTCGACGTCGAGCATGCCTATCCGCTCTCCATTGGCCATCGTGCGTTCCTTCCAGGTCCGGTCGCCGGTAGTCAGCTTGGTGGGACCACGACCCCGTGTACTGGGGGAGTGGCGGTGGTGTCGGCGCCCGCCATCACGTCGAGCAGGTGGGGGAGGTCGTCGAAGCCGACAACCTGGCGCGGCAGCTGCTCGAATGGCCAACGCCGGGAGGTGAGCAGCTCGATCGCCGCTTGGTAGGCCGGGTAGTCGACGCCGAGCGAACCGATGACCCGTAGCTCCTTGTAGACGACGTGGTCCGGCTCGAAGCCCGGGGCGCCTCCGCCGCCGCGTGTTCCCGCGACCACCATCGTCCCGCCGGGGCGGGCGAGCGCGACGGCCTGGGCGAACGCCGCGGGTGCCTTGGCCGTGACGTCGACGACCACGTCGGCGAGCCCGCCGGTTGCGCGCTTCAAGATGGCCGCCGGATCGTTGGAGGCGACGTCGATGGTGAGGTCGACCCCGAATGCCGAGGCCTGGGCGAGACGCTCGGCGTCGCGGTCGCCGAGGCCTGTCATGGCCACGAAGGAGGCGCCGGCCTCCTTGGCTGCGACCGCTGCACACAAGCCGCGGATGCCCGGTCCGAGCACGACGACGATGTCGCCGTCGCGGGTCTGGGGGATGGTCGCGCCCCAGCGGATTCCGGCGCCGAGTGGGTTGAACACGGTTGCGAGCATCGGATCGAGGTCGTCGGGTATGGGCAAGAGCATGGCGTCGCATGGGAGGTGCAGGTGGGTGGCGTAGCCGCCCCACAGGCCGGGATCGATCTCGACGTCGACGAAACCGAACATGGTGGCAAGACCATTGCGGACGCAACGCCGGTATTCGCCACCGAGGCAGGGCTCGCACTCCCGGCACGACCGGAACACCTCGACGGCGACTCGTTGGCCTTCAGCGATGCCCCAGCGAGCGGCGGCGACGTCTCCGATCTCGTCGACCACGCCGACGATCTCGTGCCCCGGAATGAAGGAGAAGGGAGGCGCGAGGTGGCCGCTGTACTGCTCGTGGTCGGTTCCGCACAGCCCACATGCCTCGATGCGCAAGCGGGCCGAGTCGCGCGAAACGGTGGGGAGCGGGAAGGAGCGCCGCTCGAGCCGGCCGGGATCGGTGAGGACGAGGGCGTCGGCGTTCACGAGAGCGCGAACTCCACGGATTCGGCGCCAGCCCGGAGCTCGATCGGCTCGCCGACGTGCTGACCACCGGACATCGCCCGCGCAACATCGGGGTCCGTGCTTCGCGCTGCGACCCGTCGGCCGTCGCGAAGACGGGCGAACACCGGCACCTCGGCGGGCCCCCGCTGACGGTCGTGAACGACGGTGTAGCCCTCGATAGCCGCCGTACCGCTCGCCTCGTCCGGTGCCGCCACTTCGATGGCGGTCGCGTCGATACTGGCCTGTGCGGCGGACATGTCGGGGGTCTGGAACCCGTGCGGTGGCGGGGACGCGGACCAAAGACCGAGGGAGTGCTTCGTGATGTACCAGCCCAGGCCGGACACCAGGCCTATGCCACCGGTTTGTTCGCGGCAACGTCGAGCCATCGCCACGATCGAGTGGGTGACGTAGTTGTTGCCTGGCCCGCCGTGGTACGGCAACCCGCCGGTGACGGTGAGCCCGCGCGGGTCGAACGGATCGAGGTCGAGTGCGTCGGCGGCGGCCTCGACGGCCGCGGGGAAGCACGAGTAGAGGTCAAACCACGCGAGATCGTCCGTCGAGACGTCTCCCGCCCGCAGAACGGCGTCGCCCGCGGCCCTGATGCCGGGGGAGATGCCGAGCTCGGGTCGCTGCACTGGGAAGTACACGTCGTTGCAGGTGGCGGCGGCCCACGGGAACACCCATCGATCGCGCCCGATACCGAGATCGTCGGCGACCTCGGCCGCCATCAGGATGAACGCCGCGGCCATGTCGACGGTCAGGATGCTGTTCAGGAGCTTGGTGTAGGGCTCGCACACCATCCGATTGGCCGTCGTCTCGGTGGAGAGCTCGTCCGGCGTGCGGGCCATCGGGAACCACGCCTGGTCCGGGTGGCGCGCGGCTTCCTCGGTGAATGGTGCCATCATTCGGCCCAGCCATGCGCGCTGGTCGTCGAGGGTGCGCCCGGCCCGCGCCGCTATGGCCGATTCGAAGACCGGGTACACCTCGTGGGGCCACCACAGCCCTGCGGCGTGCTCGGCCGGGCTGAGGCCAGGGCGGGCGTCGCCGAGAGACTCGTCGGGGCGCTCGACCGGCGGGGGTTCCGGGAGCGACTGCCCGGACCGCTGACGCCGCGCGGAGGCGCCGCTCTCGGCACCGACGACGAGGGCGGCGTCGATCGACCCCGACCTGATGTCGTGCCCGAGCACCTCGACGAGGTACTGCGGCGTGTTGCCGCCCACCGGACAGCTGATCCGCCGGCGAGCATCGAGGCCGAGCGCATCGGCGATGCGTGTCGCCGGATGGTCGCGGCGGATCAACAGGATGCCGGGCGTGGCCACGGTGTCGATGCGTCGGTTGACCTCGCCGGCACCCGTGTCGTCGAAGGCACGGCACGAGGCCTCGACCGCGAGCACGATCGGGTCGATGTCGTCGTTGTCACGGTGGGTGATCTCGCCGGCCCCGACGAGCACCGGCGTGCGGGGGGCGACGATCACGGCCCGGTCGCCCCCTCGCTCGAGACCAGGCCATGGCCCCGCTGGGTCCTGGGCCCGACCACGGCGTCGTCGCCGACGTCACGCGAGCGGAGGCGAGAGTCGATTCGGAACGAATGAGACACTGAGCGCATCGTGTCATGTCAAGAGCGGCCGATGCAACGCACGGCCGCCGGCCTCGGTCTACGACGTGGCGGTCGCGGCACGTTCTCGCGGAGGCATCGGAGCGGGCATACTGGACACCGTGACGGACTCGACGACGCGGTGGGGGGCAGCGCCCCCCAGCGGTCCCAATGCGGCCCGAGACCTACTGCTCGACGCAGCGGAAGCTTGCTTCGAACGCAGTGGCATCGGCGGCACGACAATGGACGACATCGCCAAACAAGCTCGGGTGTCTCGCGCGACGGTCTACCGCTACTTCCCG
>JBPEXC010000301.1:0-6299 GCA_052032035.1 Acidimicrobiales bacterium
GCCGGTGACGAGCTCGTCGGGCTCGAGCACGGTCGTGCGCACACCGGTGTGGAACTCGGCCAGGGGCACGGTGCGGATGCCGCGGACCGAGGCGATCGACACGGTGGCGTCGAGTGCGGCGAGGGCACTGATCGAGTCGTTGGCCGGGCTGGCGGTCACGACGTTGCCGACGACGGTGGCCCGGTTGCGCAGGGCGGGCGAGCCGACCTCGAGGCAGGCCTGGGCGAGGGGGAGACCGTGGATCTGCACCAGGTCGGAGGTGGCCACCTGGTTGTGGGTGACCAGCGGTCCGAGGTGGATCCGTCCGTTGGCCCAGACCACCGCGTCGAGGCCCTCGATGCGGGTGAGGTCGACGAGCACGTCGACCTCGCGGGCCCGACGGTCGAGCTCGAGGATGAGGTCGGTGCCGCCGGCGATCACCCGCGCCCGCACCCCGTGGGTGGCGAGCAGCTCGAGGGCGGCCTCGATCGTGGCCGGGCTCTCGTAGCGGGTGGGACGGTTGGGTGCGAGCTGCACCTCATGCATCGGCGTGGTCACCTCCGTTGTAGATGTCTCCCCCTCGTTCGGCATACGACTGCAGCACGGCGACCCCTCCGTCTCGGCGCACGTCGGTGGCGACCTCGATCCCGCTCTCGGCGAGCAGGGAGGTCCATTCGGTGGGCTTGTGGCCCTCGTCGAATCCGATGGCTCGGGCGTCGGCGTCTCGGGCCGAACACACCAGGCGCCGCACCCCGGACCACGGGACGCTGCCCAGGCACATGGCGCACGGCTCGGTCGACGTGACCAGCTCGACCGCTCCGGCCGAGGCCAGGTCCCAGGTGCCGAGCCGCTGGCCGGCCATGGCGATGGCGACGATCTCGGCGTGGGCGATCGGCGCCGACGCGGCCACCACCCGGTTGAGCCCGGGCGCCAGCATCGTGCCCTCGGCGTCGAAGATCGCCGCTGCGAACGGGCCACCGCCGTCGGCGATGTTGCGGTGGGCGAGGTCGAGCACGGCGTCCATGCGATCGTCCAGCGAGCTGAGTCCGACTGCGTCCGCGCAGCACTCCCACGCCCAGTCGGGGAGGTCGATCGTCACGGATCGAGGGCCGTTCATCCGCCGATGGTGCCACGGATTGACAATTTGTGGACGCGTTCGGGCCGATTGAAAGACGGCGTTCACAATTCGTTACGAAGCGGTCGGTCGCCATCGCGCGCCGGTAGGTTCGGCGGGTGCCCTCCCGGCCTGCCTCCCCCACCCTCGTCGGCCTCCTGGCGCTGCTCGCGCCGGTGGCCGCAGCCTGTGGTGAGACGGCCGACTCGCTCGACACGTCCGCACCGCTCGACGGGGTGTGGCTGCTCGACCCTGCGGCCGGTGCGCCGGCCGCCGACGTCGTGCTGCAGATCGAGGTCGCCCACGCCGTCGTCTCGGCCCAGGGCCCGTGTCACCTGCTCCGAGGCTCGCTGACCGCCACCGACGACGGGGTCGCCACCTTCACCCTGCCCGGCTCCGGTCCGGCCTCGTGCCCCGACGACGACCTCGCCACCGAGCTCGCCTTCGTCGAGGCGATGGAGCAGGTCGAGCGGTGGGAGCTCGACGGCTCGACCCTCACCCTGTCGGGCCCGGACACGACCCTCGTCTTCACCCAGTAGCGGCGGGTCAGCGAATCAGCCGATCAGTCGGTCAGTCGGCCTCGGGCTCGAGGCGGCAGCCGAGGACCGACACCGGGGTGCCGCCGTGGCCGAACCCGCCGAGGGGCTTGAGTCGCCGATCGATCGAGCGGGCCAGCTCGCGATCGGCGGCCACGACGACCAGCTCGCTGCCGGGCCGCTGTTCCCGGGCGACGAACCCGAAGCGCTGGTAGAGGGGGCGCAGGTCGCCGTCGCCGACCCGCTTGCCGTAGGGCGGATTGGTGGCGATCACCCCCGGCGCAGGGGCCGCGCCCAGGTCGGAGACGACCCGTTCGGCGACGTCGATCAGCTCGGCCACCCCGGCCCGTTCCGCGTTGGCGGCGATGGCGGCGACGGCGCCCGCGTCGCGATCCGACGCCTCGATCCGCACCCCGGCGGCCCGCAGGTCGTCGACCGAGCGGGCCCGGCCGGCGGCCTCCCCCGTCACGCTGGCCCAGGTGCCGGGTTCGAAGTCGTCCCAGAGCTGGAAGGCGAACCGACGGGCCCCGCCCGGCGGCAGATCGAGGGCCAGCAGCGCCGCCTCGATCGGGATCGTGCCCGAGCCCGCGAACGGATCGACGAACGCCGCCCCGCCACCAGCAGCACCGTCACCAGCAGCACCGTCACCAGCAGCACCGGCAACGTCGAGGGCTGCAGCGACCATCGCCGGCCAACCCGATGCCTGGACGACGGCGGCCGCCATCGTCGGGCGCAGCGGGGCGACGCCGAGGTCGGTGCGCCAGCCCCGGTGGTTGAGCGGGGTGCCGCCCGAGTCGACCGACACCGACACGATGTCGCGATCGATCCGTACGACGAAGGGCTGCGTGGGTTCGCCGATCGACGGCGGCCCGACCACCTGGTGCAGCCGCTGGGTGATCGCGTCGGTGTGGTAGAGCTTCGACTTGGTGGCACTCACCCGGAACTCGGGCGCGTGCCCCTCCGGGATCCACTGGTCCCAGTCGATCCCCGCGGCGTGGGACTGCAGGTGGGCGAAGTCGGTCGCCTTGAAGCGGGCGATGCGGATCAGCACCCGCGACGCCGTGCGCAGCCAGAGGTTGGCGGCGTAGAGCTGCCGGTTGGTGGCGCTGAAGGGCACGACCCCCGAACCGCTCGAGCGAGGCTTGAGCTTGAGGGCACGCAGCTCGGCCTCGACGAAGGGTTCGAGGCCCGGCGTGCAGATGGCGGCGCAGTCGTGACGTTGGGAAGGCACCCGTCGAGCCTACGGCCGTCGCCTCCTGGCGCTGGGTGAACCCGCCCGGTATGGTCACCGGTGACGTTCGGTCACCGGCGGCAGCGGCGGCACGACCGAGCGTGATCACATCAGCGCACGGTCGCCCGACCGTGCGCTGGAGACGACTGTGGAGGGACGGTCTCATGAAGAAGAAGTTCACGCGCCTACGCGGCGCCGGCATCGCGATGCTCCTGACGGTGGCGACGCTCGTGTGGGTGGCTCCGGCCGATGCATCGGTGCCCGGCAAGCCGTTCACGCAGACCCATTGCGAGGGCGACACCGACTCCGTGGCCCGGCTCTACAGCGCCGGCCTCGGCCGCGAGGCCGAGCTCGGCGGCTTCCAGTTCTGGGTCGAGGAGTACGTCGCGGGCCGCTGGACGTTGCCCCGCATGGCGCAGTTCTTCGTCGAGTCGCCCGAGTTCCAGGCGAGCTACGGCGCACTCGACAATGCCGGCTTCATCAACCAGCTCTACCTCAACGTCCACAATCGCCCCGCCGACCAGGGCGGCCTCGACTTCTGGGAGGCCCAGATGCAGCAGGGCATGACCCGGGCGACCGTCCTGCTGCGCTTCAGCGAATCGCCGGAGAACATCACCAAGACCGGCACCGCGCAGCCGACGCTCGGCGACTACAACGAGGGCCGCAACACCGGGGCGTTCCACTGCGGGCCCGACCTGTCGCCCCAGCTCCTCGGGACGGCGGACCTCCCCGACGGCGGCCGGGCGGCCCAGCACCAACGTTGGAACGACGAGGCGTGCTACGCGCCGCTCAACGTCAACAGTCCGGCGACGTCCGTGCGCTACGAGTACAGCGACGCGACCTTCGAACACACGCTCTACCACTATCCGACCAGCCGCGGCCCGGCCGCCTACATCGCCGGCCTCCTCCTCGTCCTCGAGGAGTGCGGCACGTTCACCGACGCGAGCGGCACCCTGGTGACCATGCAGTCGGTCGACGGTCCGGTCTACGGCGACGCAACGGTCGGCATCCTGGTGACCGGGGTGGAACCGGGGGGAGCGACCTGGACGAACTACCACCTGGCCACCGTGGTCGGCAACACCGTGTCGGTCGTCAATCTCTCGCCGGGCATCGGGGCCTTCGGGGTGTCGCTCGAGCTCTACGGAGCGCTCGCCGCGCAGAAGCTCATCGACGCCGGCTTCTGACCAACGAGCCGAGGCCGCGCCCGGCCGCCGACCCGCAGCGTTTAGTCTCGGCCCATGGCCGAGCTGCGGGTCAGCGGCACGGGCCGGGCCACCACGCCCCCCGATTCCGCCACCATCGACTTCACTGCGTCCCATCTCGCGCCCAGCGCCAGCGAGGCGCTCGACCGCGTGGGTGCGATCGCGACCCGGATCGTCGACGCGCTCGACGGCGCCGGGCTCGATCCGGCCGACCGGGGCGCAGCCCACTCCTCGGTCGATCGCCGGGTGCGGTGGGTCCACGACCGACCGAACGAGGACGCCCGCGAGATCGTGCTCGGCTGGGAGGCCCGGGTGGTCGTCTCGTGTGTGGTCCGCTCGGCCGGTGACGCCTTCCGGCTCCTCGAGACGGTGACGGAGATCCCCGAGGTCGCCGCCCACGGTCCCCGCTGGGTGGTCGCCCTCGACAATCCGGCCCACGACGACGCCCGCCACCGAGCGGTGGCGGCGGCCCAGGCGAAGGCGGCCAGCTACGCCGAGGCGGCCGGGCTCGAGCTCGGTGCACTGCTCCGGCTGGAGGAGGGCGGGGGCGGCTTCGTGCCCGAGGGGCAGCCGATGCTGCGCGGTGCCAGCGCGGTCGCCGACCTCGACCCCGTCACCCAGGAGCTGACGGCCACGGTCGCCCTCGTCTACGAGGCGATGGCCGCCGTCGGAGGAGCCCACTGATGGGGTTGCTCGCGTGGTTGCTCAGCGGGCTGCTCATCGGTGCCGTCGCCAGGCTCCTGGTCAGCGGGCGCCACAACCTGGGCTGCATCGGCACGATCGGGCTGGGAATGATCGGCTCCCTGGTCGGGGGCACCACCCTCAACGCCCTCGGCGGTCGGGGCTTCGAGCCGTCGGGGTCGGGCTTCTTCGGGTCGGTGTTCGGCGCGGTGTTGGTCCTGGTGCTGGCTCGCCTGCTCGGCGGCCGGTCGCAGGCTCGGGCGCGCGACCGCACCTACCGCTGAGACGGCTGCTATCAAGTCGCCATGAGCATCGTGAAGATCAACGCCCTCGACGTGCCACCCCAGGCCGGCGACGAGATCGCCAAGCGGTTCGCCGCTCGGATGAACGCCCTGTCCGACGTGCCGGGGTTCCTCGGCTTCGAGCTGCTGCGCCCCACCGGGGAGGCCGAGAAGCGGTGGTTCGTCTACACCCGCTGGACCGACCAGGCCGCCTACGAGGGTTGGCGTGACGGCGACGGCGCCCGCAACGCCCATGCCGGACCTCCCCCCGGTGCCGGCGGCGAGGGTGGGCACCCCGGCGGCGCTCCCGGCGGCGGGGCCGACGGTCACGCCGGCGGCCCGCCCCAGGGCGGCCCGGTGAGCATGGGCGCCACCCTGCTCGAGTTCGAGGTCGAGGTCGAGGCCGGCCCCTCCGGCGTCTGACCCCGACCGCTGGTCACTCGGCGCCGAACTCGACGACGAACACCGGATGGTTGCCGGCGATCGCCTCGAGTTCGGCGTCCGTCGCGTCCGGGCCGACCCCGTCGAAGAATGCGCCGACCTCCATCTTCCAGGCGGTGAGGTAGGGGCGCAGCACCGCAGCCTTGTCGGTCGGGTCGGCGAGCTCCTCGGCCCGGAACCGCTCCACCCGCCGACCGACGACGAGCTCGCCCTCGCCGGCGGCGCGCAGGTTCCGCACCCACTGGGTGGTGCCGCGGGGCGCCACCAGGTGGGTGACGCCGTCGACCTCGATCGGGTTGACGGGCACCCTCCGCACCCGGCCGCTCGTGCGACCCACGATCCGCAGCTCACGTGAACCCCGGATCGGCAGACCCCGACGGGTGAGCCACTGCACGAGCGGGTTGCCGACGTTGCGGGTGAACCAGCCGGGCGCCAGGTAGCGGGGAGGAGCGGCAGCGGGAGTGGGAGCGGGAGTGGGAGCGGGAGCGGGAGCGGGAGTGGGAGCGGGAGTGGGCGAGGACGCCGACATGGCGAGACCTTTCGTCGAGTGCCCGCAGCCGTTCTGCGAGCGTCGTTCACATTCGAGAGCACTGCTCTCGAATCGCATGATGAGCGGCATGCTCGGCGCTGTCAAGAGCGGTGCTCTCGATTTCGACACCCGCTCTTGCATTCGTGGGCGGGGTGAGCGAAGGTGGCGAGGTGTCCGACCAGCCATCCGCACCGATGACGGCACGCGCCCGAGCCCGAGCCGAGCTGACCGAGGAGATCAAGCGGTCGGCACGCGCCCAGCTGGCGGAGGTCGGCGCGGCCGCACTGTCGGTGCGCGCGATCTCT
>JBPEXC010000302.1:0-7657 GCA_052032035.1 Acidimicrobiales bacterium
TCGGTGGATGGCGACGACGCGGCGGCTGCGGTGGCCGAAGCCGCCGGCGACGGGGCGCCCTCGACCGCGTCGGACACCGCGGATACGGGTGGCGGAGACGATCCGACCGACGGCGGGACCGGTGATGTCGCGTCCGACGATGCTGCTGCCGATCGCCGGTCGACCTGGGGGTCGGGGCGCGGCGGCACGTCGTGGGGCACGAGCGACTGGGGCGGCGCCGGCTGGTCGTCCGGGAGCGGTGGTGGCTGGGCCACGACCGATTGGGGCGGTAGCGGCTGGAGCTCCGGGAGCGGTGGCGGCTGGGGCACGACCGACTGGCTGGAGCACGGGTGGGACGGCACGACGACCGGATCGATCGGCACCGAGGGGTGGGACACCTCGGCGACCTCGTCGGGCTCGGGCTCCGGGGTCGGCACCTCGTCGTGGGACGGGACCGGCTGGAGCGGGACCGGGTTCGACGGCACGGGCACGCCCCCCTCCTCCGAGGGTGCGACCGGCGAGACGGCGCCCGGTGAATCGGAGCCCGGCGAGACGGAGCCCGGCGACAGCAGGGCCGAGTGGGCCGCGCCGAGCGGGGCCGACTCGCCGGTCAGCGGGCTCGACCTCGACGAGTTGGAGGCCGAGCTCCGACCGACCCCGACCGGAGAACCGGTCGGCGCCGACGGCGACTGGGCCATCACCGACGTGAGTCCGACCACGGGCAGGGTGCAGGCGATCGACCGCATCACCCTCTCGGGCACGTTCCCCGACGACGTCTACGTCTGGTTCGGCGACGACCCCGGCGTCGTCATCCATCAGAACCGCCGCTCGATCACGGTCCAGACCCCGGTCGTCGACGAACCCGGCGTGGTGTCGATCTCGTTGCGGCGGAGCGGGGCCGGCACCGTCCTCGAGCTGCCCGACGCCTTCGCCTTCCAGGTCGTCGACCTCGCGTCGTGGATCGAGGACCACGATCTCGGCGGCGTCGGCCTCGCGCCCGTCGACGGCGGCGGCGATGCCCCGACCTCCGGTGGCGCGCCCTCGGGCGGGGCCCCCGACGGTGACGCCGGGGACGGCGAGGCCGGCGAGGCGGCGAGCGGTGGTGCCGTCAGCGGTGGTACCGGGAGCGGCGGCGTTCCCTCGGCCGAGGGCAACGGCGCCGACGGCGGGTCGGATGGGGACGAGGGACCGGTCAGCGAGGTCGAGATCACCTCCGACGACGGTGACGTGGCCGCCGCCGCCCGTGGCGTGCGCTCGCCCCGGGCGCCGATCGGGGCGCCGGTCTCGCTCGGCGACGGACGCACCGGCGCGCCGTTCACGGGGTTCGACCCGTTCTCGGGCACCGTGCCGTGCCGCGGCACCTGCCAACCCCTGCGCTGGTGACCCGACCCGCGTGACGGCGCCGGTGCCCATGCGCTGCCGGTCACACGAAACTCGGGTATCGCTGTCAGCGCGACCGGATAGGTTGCGCGCATGCCCGCCGTCGAAGCCCACGCCCTCGAGAAACGATTCGGTGAGACCAAGGCCCTCGACGGCCTCGATCTCGTCGTCGAGGAGGGGTCGGTGCTCGGCCTCCTCGGTCCCAACGGCGCCGGCAAGACCACGACCGTGCGGGTGCTGACCACGCTGCTGCGCCCCGACAGCGGTCGGGCGGTGATCGACGGCATCGACGTCGTGGCCGACCCGGCGGCCGTGCGAGCCCGGATCGGGCTGACCGGCCAGTACGCGGCGGTCGAGGAGCGGCTGACCGGACGCGAGAACCTCGAACTGATGGGCCGCTACTTCCACGACTCCCGGACCAACGCGAAGGCCCGGGCCGCGGAGTTGCTCGAGCGGTTCGACCTGGTCGAGGCCGGCGACCGGGTGGCCAAGGGCTACTCGGGCGGGATGCGGCGTCGACTCGACATCGCGATGAGCCTCTATGCGCGACCCGCCGTGCTGTTCCTCGACGAGCCGACCACCGGGCTGGATCCTCGGAGTCGGCTGTCGATGTGGGACCTGATCGCCGAGCTGGGCCAAGAGGGCACGACGGTGCTGCTGACCACGCAGTACCTCGAGGAGGCCGACCTCCTCGCCGACCGCATCGCCGTGATCGATCGCGGCACCAAGATCGCCGAGGGCACCGCCGACGAGCTCAAGGACCGGATCGGCGGCGACCGGCTCCGCGTCACGATCGCCCGAGCCGAGAACCTCGACCGCGCCGCGGCCGCCATGGCCACGGTCTGCGCGGGCACCGTCGAGCGGGTCCCCGACAGCCCCCTCTCCCTCGAGGGCCCAGTCCGGGCCGGCGGCGGCGTGATCCCCAGCGCGGTGCGAGCCCTCGACGACGCCGGGGCGGAGGTGGTCGACCTCGAGGTCCGACGCCCGACCCTCGACGACGTCTTCCTCACCCTCACCGGCCAAGCCACCACCATCGACGAAGAGGTCGCCTCGTGACGTCCCCCTCCGCCATCGCCCACGACTCGATCACCGAGGCCGGGCGCCACCTCCGCATCATCCCCCGGAACGTCGAGCTGCTGATCTTCGCCGCCGTCCAGCCGATCATGTTCGTCCTGCTGTTCGCCTACGTGTTCGGCGGTTCGATCCGGATCCCGGGCTTCGACGACTACAACCAGTACCTGATGCCCGGCATCTTCGCCCAGACGGTCGTGTTCGGGTCGGCGTTCACGTCGGTCGGGCTGGCCGAGGACCTGTCCAAGGGCCTGATCGACCGGCTGCGGTCGTTGCCGATCGCGCAGTCGTCGGTGTTGATCGGCCGCACGGTGAGCGACCTGCTCCGCAACGTGCTGACCTTCGTGATCATGCTGGTGGTGTCGTTCCTCGTCGGCTTCCGTTTCGAGGGGTCGCTCCTCGGGGCGCTGGCCGCCACGGGCCTGTTGCTCCTGTTCAGCTACGCGTTGAGCTGGGTGCAGGCCCTGATCGGCCTGTCGGTGGGCTCGGTCGAGGCGGCCAACTCGGCGGGGTTCATCTGGATGTTCCCGATGACCTTCGTCAGCTCCGCGTTCGTCGACCCGTCGACGTTGCCCTCGTGGCTCCAGCCGATCGCCGACCACAACCCGTTCACCCGGCTCACCAACGCCGCTCGCGCCCTCTACAACGGGCTGCCGGCGGCGGAGGACGTGTGGTGGACGCTCGGCTGGTCCGCCCTCGTGATCGCCGTGTTCGCCACGCTGTCGATCCGGCGGTTCAACCAGGCCACCGCCTGAACGAGGCTCACGCCGACCGGCAGACGACCCCGTCGCTCCGCACGCCGGTGCCGCTGCGCGCCGCCACCTCGTACACGACGTCGCCGGCCCGCTCGGGCTGGCTGAACGTCAGCTCGCCGGTGCGGGCCTGCCACCACGGGCCGCTTCCGTCGACGGTACGCGAGACGATGTAGTCCTCGGCGAGGTCGGTGGCGTCCCAGGTGACGGTCACGACGCCGTCGAGCGTCGTGACGACGCACGTGGCGGGCGGGACGAGTTCGGGTGAGGCGTCGGCGCAGACGGTCGGCTCGCTGGCCTCGCCGAGGCTGTTGGTGGCGCGGACCAGGTAGACGAGCTCGCCGGCCCGGTCGCCGTTGACGAACCTCAGCGGTTCGTCGGCATCGACCCGACCCTGCCAGTACGGGCCGGCGCCGTCGACGGTCCGGTGGACCAGGTAGGCGACGGCGCCGTCCACCGCGTCCCAGGTCACCTCGACCTCGCCGCCCGCCCGGGAGGATTCGCACGTGCTCGGCGGCCCGAAGGTGTCGGGTGGCGGGGGTGTGGTGTCGGTGCACGGCGCAGGGTCGCTCAGGGTGCCATCGCTGGTCTTGGCCGTCACCGAGTAGGTCAGCTCGGCCGTGCGGTCGGTGTCGACGAAGGCCGGTTCGGTCGGACGTCCGCGCCAGTACGGGCCGCCGCCGTCGACCGTCCGGTGGACGAGGTAGGAGATGGCGCCGTCGACCGGGTCCCAGGCGAGCGCCACCTGTCCACCCGACCGCAGGAAGCTGCAGCCCTCGGGCGGTCCGAAGGTGTCGGGCGGTGGCGGGGACGTGTCGGTGCACGTGGTGGGGGTGCTCGTCGACCCGTCGACCGCCTTGGTCGACACCGTGTAGGTGATGAAGGCGGCCAGGTCGCTGTCGGCGAGCTCGGTGGCGGCGGTCCGGCCCCGCCAGTAGGGGCCGCGACCGTCGACCGTGCGGCGCACGACGTAGTCGACGGCGTCGTCGGCCGGCAACCACGAGATGGTGATGAACCCCTCGTCCCGAGCCCACTCACAGGCGCCCGGCGGCGCCAGCGGCGGAGGCGGCTGGAGTGCAGAGCACGGGGTCGGCTCCGACTCGGTCCCGGCGGCGGCCACCGCGACCACGACGTGAGCCGACGCGTCGACGGGTGCTGCGACGCCGCCGAGTCGGAGCCGGTCGGTCGAACCCACCGGGGTGGTGCCGTCGAGCACCCGGTAGGACGCCGCATCGAGGCTGGGGGTCCACTCGAGCGAACGAAGGCCGTCGGCCTCGGTGAACGAACAGCGCGATGGCGGCCCGCCGACCTCGGCCGTGCCCCCGAGGGCCGGGTCCTGCACCAGCTCGTAGAAGGCCTGTCGAGCAGCGTCGACGTCGTCGAAGAGGAAGTCACAGTCCGGGTTCGAGGCGTCGAAGCTCGTGAAGTAGGCGACGTGGGAGAACTGGTCGTACGCCGCGTCGGCGAGGGTGGCGCGGGCGTTGCGGAGCCACTGGGCCCGGCGAGCGGGGTCGGCCGGGTCGTCGACGGTTGCGAACTCCGGCAGGGCGAGCTCGATGGTCGGGTGCTCGAGACCCCACCGGCGCTGCCCCTCGATCACCTCGGCCAGCTCCCGCCAGGCCGCCGGCTCGTCGGGGCGACACTGGAAGAAGTTGTAGGCGTCGCCGCCCGCGACGTCGACCCACTCGTCGCCGGGATACCAGTGGACCACCGCACGGCGATCGTCGAGCGGCAGTTCGTAGGCGAGCGAGGTCGAGATGAACAGTCGACCCTGCGGCGCCAGGCCTTCGTCGGCGAACACCGTCATCACCTGACGCCAGGCCGCCTGGAACTCCTCTGCGGTGCCGAGCCCGAGATTTCGGTCGGTCTCGGGTTCGTGGTTGAAGGTGAGGAGGAGTTGATCCTGGTAGGGGAGCAGCCGGTCGGCCCAGCGTCGAAGATCGTCGTGGAGCGCGTCGCCCGGAACCGTGGTGGCGATCTCGGCCCAGGTGATGGCGGAACCGTCGGTGCGTTCGGGATGGATCGAGAGCAGCAGGGTCCGTCCCTCGGCGAGGAACTGCCGTTGCTCGGCGGTGGGGAACACGGCGTCCCACCGGGCGAACGATCGGACCGTGGCGAACGAGCGGTCGAGTTCGGCCTCGAGCGTGAACACACCGGTGGCAGTGGCACCCATCGTCGTCGTGGCCCCGGGCGGCGCCGGCAGATCGGGAGCGGGCGCTGCAGCCTGGCCCGCCGCAGGCGCGGCGCCGGCCACGATCAGCAGCGCGGTTAGGATCACCGTCACCAGCGACGGCCGAGCGCGTCGGAACGCACCGTCTTCGAGATCCGCCATCGGCGCAGTCTAGACCGAGCCCTCCGGCGAGTGGTCGGCCGTCACGGCCCGTGACGGAGCGGTGTGGCGGCGGCCTGTCGGGTCAGCCGCCCGACTTCTTGCGCTTCTGGATGTTGGCCCACTCGTCGCGCAGACCGACCGTGCGGTGGAAGACGCTGGTGTCGTCGGGGTCGACGGCGAAGTAGCCGAGGCGTTCGAACTGCACGACCTGCCCGGGCTCGACCTCGGCAAGAGCGGGCTCGAGCTTGGCCGCCACGGTCTCGCGAGCGTCGGGGTTGAGCGAGTCGAACGGGTCCGCGCCCTCGGCGCCCGGGAACGGGTCGGTGAACAGCCGGTCGTAGAGATGGACGGTGGCGTCGACGGCATGGGCGGCCGACACCCAGTGCATCGTCGCCTTCACCTTGCGGCCGTCGGGCGCCTGCCCACCAAAGGTCTCGGGATCGTAGGTGGCGTAGACCTTGGTGACGTTGCCGTCGTCGTCGACGTCGGCGTCGGTCGCGGTGATGAAGTAGCCGGCGCGGAGCCGCACCTCGCGCCCCGGCGTGAGTCGGTAGTACTTGGGCGGCGGTTCGAGCTTGAAGTCGTCCTGTTCGATCCAGAGCCGCCCGGCGAAGGGCACCTCGCGGGTGCCGGCCGCGGGGTCCTCAGGGTTGTTGATCGCCTCGACCATCACGACCTCGCCCTCGGGCCAGTTGGTGATCTCGACCTCCAGGGGGCGCGTGACGGCCATGCGACGTAGGGCGGTGCGGTTGAGCTCGGTCCGAACGAAGCTCTCGAGCAGCTCGATCTCGACCGTCGAGTTGGTCTTGGCGACGCTGATGCGGTCCATGAAGGCCCGGATGGCGGCAGGCGGATAGCCGCGGCGACGGATGCCGGCGATCGTCGGCATCCGAGCGTCGTCCCAGCCGTCGACATGGCCGTCGGTGACGAGCTGCTTGAGCTTGCGCTTGGAGGTGACCGTGTGGGTGAGGTTCAGCCGGGCGAACTCGGTCTGTTCGGGCTTGTCGGACGGCAGGTCGAGGTGGTCGAGACACCAGTCGTAGAGGGGCCGGTGATCGGCGAACTCGAGGGTGCAGATCGAGTGGGTGACGCCCTCGATGGCGTCGCTCTGGCCGTGCGCCCAGTCGTAGGTGGGGTAGATGATCCAATCGTCGCCGGTGCGCTCGTGGGGGATGCGGCGGATCCGGTAGAGCACGGGGTCGCGCATCTGCATGTTCTCGTGCTGCATGTCGATCTTGGCCCGGAGCACCTTCTCGCCGTCCGCGAAGGCACCGTCGCGCATCTGACGGAACAGCCCGAGGTTCTCCTCGGTGCTGCGGTCGCGGAACGGGCTCTCGGTGCCGGGCTGACCGAAGCCGCCGCGCTGTTCCGAGATGGTCTCGGCGTCCTGGTCGTCGACGTAGGCGAGGCCCTTGCTGATCAGGTCTTCTGCCCAGGCGTAGATCTGGTCGAAGTAGTCCGAGGCGTAGCGCACCTCGGCGGGCTCGAAGCCGAGCCAGGCGACGTCACGCTCGATCGAGTCGGCGAACTCGATGTCCTCCGCCTCGGGGTTGGTGTCGTCGAAGCGGAGCATGCAGACGCCGTCGAAGTCATCCGCCAGCCCGAAGTTCAGGCAGATCGCCTTGGCGTGGCCGATGTGGAGGTAGCCGTTGGGCTCGGGCGGGAACCGGGTCTGCACCCGGTCGTAGCGACCGGCCGCGAGGTCGGCCTGGATCTTCTCGCGGATGAAGTCGGTGCTCGTGCTGTCGGCGGGGGCGTCGCTCACCTCCACAGCGTGGCAGCTCGTCGGGGGGTTCACACGCCTTTCGGGCCCCTCGGGTCGGCCCGCCGCGACGTGGCCGGCCCCGTCAGGAACGGTCGCGGTCCTCGAGGTGGCGGTGCGAGGCCGAACCGACGCCGCCGCCCATGCCGCCGCCGGCGTAGCCCGGGCCCATTGCGTCGCGCACCTCGTCCGCGAGCTCGTCACCGGTCGTCGGCGGCCGGTCGCGATCGGCCTGCTTGCCGAAGAGCGCACGAACGAGCCGGGTCAACACCATGCCCTCACCGTAGGTCACGATCGCCGCTCGCCACCCGCACCCGCCCCGTGCTCCCGGCATTGGGCGGCTCACACGACGCCCAGCGCCACCACACCGACCCAATCCCG
>JBPEXC010000303.1:0-5511 GCA_052032035.1 Acidimicrobiales bacterium
ACGAACCGCATACGGGCAGAACCCGCCAGAGAATCCCCCGGCCGACCCACGGGCCACGGTTCGTTGGCGACAACGAACCGCATACGGGCAGAGCCCGCCAGAGAATCCCCCGGCCGACCCACGGGCCACGGTTCATTGGCCACAACAAACCGCATACGGGCAGAACCCGCCACCGAACCCCGCCGTCAGGAGACGGTGCGGTCGCCGTCAGGAGACGGTGCCACCGGAGCGCCAGTACTCGCCGTCGGCGCGATCGCAGAAGCCCTCGTCGACCAGCCACCGGCGGAGCATCGCGGTGTCCTCGTGGAGGGTTGCCAGCTCGGCGTTCACCTGTCGCTCGGTGTAACGCCGACCGGGCTCGAAGCGCTGGGCGATGTGGTCGAGCACGACCAGCCGCTTGTCCCGCTTCGAGGGCCACTGCACGAGGCGGCCGTCCCGGAACGCGGCACGGAGGACCCGCTCGTCGCCCGCGGCGACCGAGGCACCCTCGAGGTCGATGCCGGGCTCGGGTTCGGATCGCGGCGCCGACCGGGCGGCCAGCTTGAACGCTTCGCCGAGCAGCACCCATCCCGACCGGGCATCACCCTCGACGAGGCCGCCGCCGCGGAGCCGCTCCAGCGCATCGAGGGCGTCGCGCACCGCGAGCCCAGCGGTGGCGGCGATGTCGGCGGTCTCCGATGCGCCCAGGATGAGCGCCGCCGCCACCTGTCGGCGGTCGGGCTCGGCGAGGAGACCGACGAGATGTTCGGCCGACAGCGGCGGGGGAGAGGTGGACACGACCCCAGTCTGGCCGACGGGGCGACCCGCACCAGCCAGACGAACAGGTGTTCGATCGCGCGCTACACTCGGGCGATGACGTTCCGACAGGGCAGCCTCCTCACCCTCGGCGCCCCCGATCTCCCGCCGACGGTCGGCCCGCTCGAGCGCATCGACCTCGGCCGGGGTGCGTGGCTCGACCACGCACCCGGCTGGCTGCCCGGCGGCGACGCCTGGCTCGAGCGACTCCGGAGCGAGCTGCCGTGGCAGGACCTGCACCGGCCGATGTACGAGCGGGTCGTGGCCGTGCCCCGCCGGGTCTGCCACCTCGGACGCGGGGCCGAGGTGCCGTGCGACCTCGAGCGCCTCGGCGCGCTGTTCGACGAGCACTACGGGCGGCGATTCCGATCGATCGGATGCAACTGGTACCGCGACGGTCGCGACAGCGTGGCCTGGCACGCCGACAAGGTGCCGATGCCCGGCGACTCGATCATCGCGATCGTCGCTGTCGGCGACCGGCGGCCCTTCGGTCTCCGCCCGCTCCACGGTCGCGGTCGATCCCGCCGCTGGTTGCTCGGCGGGGGCGACCTGCTGGTGATGGGCGGCACGACCCAGGCCCATTGGCAACATGCCGTGCCGAAGGTCGCCGTCGCCGGAGAGCGGATCAGCGTGATGGTGCGGGGCTGAACGCCCGTCGGCTCAGCGGAACTCCTGGGCCCGGGTGCCGAGCGTCTGCAGGACGTCCTCGAACGCCTTTGCGAAGCTGGCGACGCCCTCGTCCTCGAGGGTGACCGCCACCTCCTCCAGGTCGATACCGAGGGCTGCCAGGCCGTCGATCACCGCGTGAGCTCCGGGCAGGTCGGCGTCGACCGTGCGGGCGACGGTGCCGTGGTCGTCGAAGGCGACGAGGGTCTTGTCCGGGAGGGTGTTGACCGTGTCGGGCCCGATCAGGGTGTCGACGTAGAGGGTGTCGGGGTAGTCGGGGTTCTTGGTCGAGGTCGAGGCCCACAGCGGACGCTGGACCCTGGCTCCCCTGGCGACGAGGGCGTCCCAGCGCTCGCCGCTGAAGGTCTGGAGGAACAGCTCGTAGGCGAGCTGGCCCTGGGCGACGGCGGCCTTGCCCTGGAGGGCGGCGGCCTCGTCGGTGCCGACCTCGTCGAGGGCCCGGTCGACGGCGACGTCGACGCGGCTGATGAAGAACGAGGCGACGGAGGCGATGGTCGACAGGTCGGCGTCGGGGTCGGCGGCGAGGCGGTCCTCGAGGCCGGCGATGTAGGCCTCCATCACGGCCTGGTAGCGGCTGAGACTGAAGATCAGGGTGACGTTGACCGAGATGCCCTCGCCGATCAAGGTGCGGATCGCCGGGATCCCCTCTGGGGTGGCGGGCACCTTGATCAGTAGGTTGTCGCCCTCGAGGCGACCCCACAGGTCACGAGCGGAGGCGACGGTGCCGTCGGTGTCGTTGGCGAGGGTCGGCGACACCTCGATCGACACGAACCCGTCGCCACCGTTCGACGAGGCGTAGAGCGGCCCGAGCAGGTCGAGGGCACCCTGGATGTCGTCGACGGCGAGGTTCCAGTAGGCCTCCTCGACCTCCTGCCCTTCACGGATGAACCGCTCGAGGTCGGCGTCGTACTCGTCGGTCTCGATCATCGCGTTGGCGAAGATCGAGGGATTGGAGGTGAGCCCCCGCACCCCGCGGTCGATCCAGGCCTGCATCTCGCCGTTGGAGAGCCAGCCGCGGCGGAGGTTGTCGAGCCACGGGCTCTGGCCCTCGGCGTCGTGGAGGTCGTGCAGTCGTCCCATGGTTGCGCTCGCTTCTCTCGTTGGTGTGACCGGTCGGTCGGGTTCGGGGTCGTCGGGTGGGGCCGCTCAGTCGGGCTGGGTCAATCGGACTCGGTCAATCGGACTCGGTCGATCGGACTCGGTCAATCGGTCAGTGCGGCGAGGAGCTCGTCGACGGCCTGGATGACGGTGTCGACGTTCATACCCAGCTTGTCCATCACCTCACCGCCGGGGGCGGAGGCGCCGAAACGGTCGATGCCGACGGCGACATCCGCGTGGCGGTCCCAGCCCAGGGTGACCCCGGCTTCGACCGCGACGGTGGGCAGCTCGGGAGGCAGGATCTCGTCCTGTTCGTCGAGACCGAGCGACTCGAAGGCCTCCCAGCACGGCATCGACACGACCCGCGCCGGCGTGCCCTTCTCGGCGAGGGCGGCGGCCGCCTCGACGCAGAGCGACACCTCGGACCCGGTGCCGACGAGGACGACCTCGGGGTCGACGGCGTCGGCGACCACGTAGGCGCCCTTGGCCACGGCGTCGACGTCGCTGCCCTCGAGCACCGGCACGCCCTGGCGGGTGAGGATCAGCGCGGTCGGCCCGTCGGAGGTGAGCGCCAGCTTCCAGGCGCCGGCGGTCTCGGTGGCGTCCGCCGGGCGGATCACCCGCAGACCCGGGATCGCCCGGAGGCTCATGACGTGCTCCACCGGCTGGTGGGTCGGGCCGTCCTCGCCGACCCCGACCGAGTCGTGGCTGAAGACGAAGACGGTCTTGGCCTCGCTGAGCGCCGCGAGGCGCACGGCGGGCCGCATGTAGTCGGCGAAGACGAGGAACGTGGCGTTGATCGGGAGGAACCCGCCGTGGCGGGCGAGGCCGACCGAGGCCGAGGCCATGCCGTGCTCGCGGATGCCGAAGTAGATCTGACGACCGGCGGGGTCGTCCGCGCTCTGCACGCCGAGGTCGAGCTTCACACCGTTGTTGCCGGTGAGGTCGGCCGAGCCTCCGATGAGACCGGGCAGGTGGGGCGCGAGGGCGGTCAGCACCTTCTGCGACGCCTGCCGCGTGGCGAGCTTGTCGCCGGTGTCGAAGGTCGGCAGCGCGGCGGCCCAGGCGTCGTCGGCCGTCAGCTCGGCCCACATCGCGGCCCAGGTGTCGGCGTCGTCGGAGGCGGCGAGACGATCGGCCCAGGCGGCGCGCTCGGCGCCACCTCGGGCGCCGGCCTCGCGGTAGGCGGCGAGGACGGCGTCGGGCACCCAGAACGGCTCGTCGGGGATCCCCATCGCCTCCTTGGTGGCGGTGATCTCCTCGGCACCGAACGCCAGGCCGTGGGCCGAGTGGTCGTCGGTGAGCGTCGGCGACGGGAAGCCGATGTGGCTGCGGAGCACGATCAGCGTGGGCTTGTCGGTGACGGTCTTGGCCCGCTCGAGGGCGGCGGTGAGCGCCCCGAGATCGTTCGCGACCTCACCGATCTCGTCGACGTCCCAGCCATACGCCCGGAAGCGGCCGGGCACGTCGTCGGAGTAGGCGAGGTCGGTGTCGCCGTCGATCGTGATGTGGTTGTCGTCGTAGACGGCGATCAGGCGGCCGAGCCCCTGGTGCCCGGCGAGCGAGGCGGCCTCGTGGCTCACGCCCTCCTGGAGGCAGCCGTCGCCGGCGATCACGTAGGTGTAGTGGTCGCTGAGTTCGGTGCCGAACCGGGCCCGGAGGTTGCGCTCGGCGATCGCGAGCCCCACGGCGTTGGCGAGCCCCTGGCCGAGCGGGCCGGTGGTCACCTCGATGCCGGCGGTGTGGCCGGCCTCGGGGTGGCCCGGGGTCTTGGAGTCCCACTGCCGGAAGTCCTTGAGGTCGTCGAGCTCGAGACCCTGCCCGGTGAGGTAGAGGAGCGAGTACTGCAGGATCGACGCGTGGCCGGCCGACAGCACGAATCGGTCACGGTCGGGCCAGGCGGGGTCGGCGGCGTCGTAGCGCATCACCCTGGTGAAGAGCACATGCGCCAGCGGGGCGAGCGCCATCGCAGTGCCCTGGTGGCCGGAGTTGGCGGCGGCCGGGGCGTCCATCGACAGCCCCCGGATCACGTCGATCCCTCGCTGCTCGAGATCGGGATCGAATCCCTGATCGGTCGACGTGTTCGCGGTCTCGTTGCTCACGCGGCTGACTGCCCTTCTCCTCGGCCCACGGACCCCCGCACCGTATCGGCTGCATCGCCGGGACGGGCGGCCGACGATCCGACGTGTGAACGTTCACATCTCCCCGGCGGGGACGACCGAGCGACCCTCGCCGTTCCGGGGGCGAGGCAGCGGTGCCGGTAGCGTCCCGTCCATGGTCGACGGCTGCCACGATCCGGACCTCGAGGACTCCACGCCCCCGACGCCCTCGCTCGATGCCGACCGGGTCGCCGCCCTCGCGGCCGCCGTCGACCCGGACTTCGGCCGCCGCATCGGCTTCGTGCTCGAACTCGACCGACTCAAGCACGTCGTGCGTCGCAACCACGTGGCCGACGGTTCGCGCCGGGAGAACACCGCCGAGCACTCGTGGCACCTGGCGATGCTGGCGCTCGCCCTGGCCCCTCAGGCCCCCGACGGCGTCGACCTGAGCCGAGCGATCGAGATGCTGCTCGTGCACGACATCGTCGAGATCGACGCCGGGGACACGTTCGCCTACGACGAGGCCGGTCACGCCGACAAGGCCGAGCGCGAGGTCCGGGCGGCGGATCGGCTTTATGGGCTGCTGCCACCGGACGAGGCGGCGGCGCTGCGGGCGACCTGGGACGAGTACGAGGCGGCGGCCACCCCGACCGCGGTGTTCGCCCACGCCTGCGACCACCTCGCCCCGCTCCTGCTCAACGCCGCCTCCGACGGTCGCACCTGGCGCGAGCACGACCTCCAGGCATCCCAGGTCCTGGCCAGGAACCGACCCCTGGCGGCGTCGAGCCCGATGTTCTGGGAGCTGGTGGAACGGGTGGTGGCCGAGGCGGTC
>JBPEXC010000304.1:0-6187 GCA_052032035.1 Acidimicrobiales bacterium
CGGTCGACAGCGGCTGCTCGCTGCGTTCGATCGCCTCGAGGATGAGCTCGCCGCGAATGGCGTCGGCCTCGCCGGCGAAGACGATCGAGCCGTCGAGTCGACGGACGAACGTGATGCCACGATCGAGGTGACGCTTCAGGTAGGCGGCGTCGGCGGCATCGGGGTCGGCGAGGGCCAGCCAGTGCCGGCAGGCCTTGGCGAACTCGGGCGGGGAGAGGGCGAGCGCCGCCTCGAGCAGCACGGCCTCGTCGCGCCGCATCAGGTCTCGCACCGAGGGGTGGTCGTGCCAGAGCCGGCCGAGCGGGTCGAGGTGATCGCCCGAGATGCGCTGCTCGCGCCGGGCCTGGGCGAACTCGACGAACTCGGTCTCGGTACGAGCCCGCCGGACCATGCGGTGGGTGTTGAACTTGCTGAGGTGGGTCCGGTGGGCGGCGAGGGCGGAGGCGCTGCTGAATCCCCACGCATGATGGGTGCCGGCGTCGTGGGCGGCCTGCCCGCATCGGCCAGCCGCCATCGACAGCTGGTCGGTCAACCCGACGAGGAGATCGAACGTCGACTGGCCCATCGGGTCGCCATCCACGGACTCCGCAGTTGCTGCGCTGTCGCCGAGGAGGTGCTGCGCCAGCCCCTCGAGCTGTCGGGTGACGAGGTCGATCGTCTCGAGCACGACCGTGCGATCGGACGGAGCGAACTGCTCGTCGAACGCCTCGTCGAACTGGGAGAGGTCCATCTGGAACGCCGGTGCCGCCGCCATGAGGACATGGTAATCGAACGTATGTTCGATTGCAACGGCAATCTGGAGTCCGGGCGCCGGGTCGGCCAGCACGTAAGCTCCGCCGATGGCCGACGCACCGAAGCTGCTGAGCGGGGGCAACCCCCAGATCCCGAAGGGCTACGGCGACGAGCCGGTGCAAGCGTTCCTCGACGCCATGCCCGGATGGAAGCAGGACGTCGGCCGAACCGTCGACCGGCTCGTTCGGGCCGAGGTGCCCGACGTCGCCCTCGCCGTGAAGTGGAACACGCCGTTTTATGGGATGGAGCAGGGCCGCTACTTCCTCGGCTTCCACTGCCTCACCAAGTACGTGAAGGTGACGTTCTTCGACGGCGTCGACCTCGACCCCGAGCCGCCCGTGGCCGGCAAGCCCGAGCGCCCCCGCCACCTGCACGTGGCCGAGGACGACGAGATCGACGAGGAGCAGTTCCGCAGCTGGGTCCGCCAGGCCGTCGAGCTGCCCGGCGAGAAGCTGTAGCCGAACCGCCGGCTGCTCGGTCTCGTCAATCCTGTCGCCGGCTGCTTGATCTCGTCAACCCTGTCGGTGGCCACGAGCGGCGCCGCCCGAGCCTCGCGTAGCGTCGCCGTCATGACGGATCGAGCGGCGAGGAACACCAGCAGGCACGAGGCGATCAGGGACTGGTACCGAGGGTTCGCCGCCGAACAGGCGGCGGGCTCGTCGCCGATCTACGAACGGCTCTCGCTCGCCGTCGCCGACGCGCCTTCGGTGATCGAGCTCTTGACCCAGCTCCGTCACCCCAGACGTCAGCCGAACCTGCTGCTGGCCGCCGTGCGGTACCTCGACGGGCCGCTGGGCGTCGACGACTTCCTCGCCTTCGTCGTCGATCGCGCCGACGACGTGCTCGCGGTGATGCGGGTGCGCTCGACCCAGACCAACGAGGCGGCCCGCACCGGGGCGTTCGTGCCGGCACTGGCGCAGCTGCCGGGCCCGCTCGCCCTGCTCGAGGTCGGCGCGTCGGCCGGGCTCTGCCTGCAGCCCGACCGCTATCGCTATCGCTACGTCCGATCCGAGGGCGAGGGCGGGGAGTCAACCTCGGTAGTTGAGCCGGCCACGGGCGGCACCGACCTCACGATCGACGTCGAGGCTCGCGGTTCGGTGCCCATCCCCGAGCGGCTCCCGCCGGTCGTGTGGCGAGCCGGCCTCGATCTGGCACCGCTGGACGTCACCGACCCCGCCGACGTCGCCTGGCTCCAGGCCTGCGTCTGGCCGGAACACACCGATCGTCGTCGCCGGCTCGACGCCGCCCTCGCCATCGCCGCCGTCGACCCACCCCGGGTCCAGCGCGGCGACCTGCTCGTCGACACCGAAGCGCTGCTCGCCGAGGCCCCCGCCGGCGCCACCAAGGTCGTGTTCCACTCCGCCGCGCTGGTCTACGTCGACGAGCCCGGCCGCCGAGCCTTCGCCGACGCGATGATGCGTCTCACCGTCGAGCGGGATGACATCGTGTGGCTGGCCAACGAGGCGCCCGGCGTGGTGCCCGATGCGGTGCCCCCGCCGGGCGCGGACGCTCGACCGCTCCGGTTCGTCGTCACCCGCGACGGGCGCGACACCCTCGCCCTCGCCGACCACCACGGGGCCTGGGTCGACTGGTGCCGCGACCGCTGAGGGCGGACCGTCGACGCCGGGGTGGTGTGCGACGATGAGGCGGTGAGCGACACCGCCCCCTTCGCCCGCCGGACCTTCGGCGTGCTGCTCCATCCGTCGTCCCTCCCGGGACCCGAGCCGATCGGCACGTTCGGCGACGAGGCCGAGGCCTTCGTCGACTGGCTCGCCACCACCGGCGCCGGGGTCTGGCAGGTGCTCCCGCTCACCCTCACCCACACCGACGGGTCGCCCTACTTCAGCCCATCGGCGTTCGCTCCCAACCCGTGGTTGACCGACCTGCGGCGGCTCGCCGCTGTCGGCCTGCTCAGCGACGACGAGCTCGAGGCCGGGCACGGTGGCGCGACCGCACGGGTCGATCACGTCGCCGTCGTCGACCGGAAGCGCCCACTGCTCTGGGCCGCGGCCGACCGTTTCCTCGCCGCCGACCATCCGCTCGCCGAGGCCTTCGACGAGTGGCGCGCCGGCGCCGTCGAGTGGCTCGACGACACCTGCCACTTCCTCGCCCGCAAGGACGCGGACCCCGACACCGCCTGGTGGGAGTGGCCCGACGCCCTCCGCACCCGACGACCCGACGCGCTCCGCAGGTCGGCCGCAGCCTTCGCCGACGAGATCGCCCGCTGGCGGGCGGTGCTCTTCTTCGCCGACCACCAGTGGCAGCAGCTCCGCCGGCGGGCCGACGACGCCGGCATCGCCGTCCTCGGCGACATCCCCATTTACGTCGCCCCGGACTCGGCCGACGTGTGGATGCACCAGGACCAGTTCGAGCTCGACGACGCCGGCCGCCTCACCGCCCAGTCGGGCTGCCCGCCCGACTACTTCAGCGAGACCGGCCAGCTCTGGGGCAACCCCATCTACGACTGGGCCGCCATGGAGGCCGACGGGTTCACCTGGTGGCTGAGCCGCCTGCGGCGCACCCTCGAGCTGACCGATCTCGTCCGCATCGATCACTTCCGGGGCCTGTCGGCCTACTGGTCGGTGCCGGCCGACGACACCACCGCCATCGACGGCACCTGGGAGCCGGGGCCGGGACAGGCGTTCGTCGACGCCGTGCGCACCGCCTTGCCCGAGCTGCCGATCGTGGCCGAGGACCTCGGCGAGCTCGACGATGCCGTCCTCGCCCTGCGCGACGACAACGAGCTGGTCGGCATGCGCGTGCTCCAGTTCGGGTTCGACGACCGGCCGCCGAACGAGCACCATCCGAGCCGGCTCGTCGAGCGGTCGATCGTCTACACCGGCACCCACGACAACGACACCCTCGCCGGCTGGTGGGCCGGACGCTCCAGGCGGGCCAAGGAGCGGGTGCGGGCCGACACCGACATGCCGCCCCGGATCGGCACCCGCAAGGCGGTCTGGTGGCTGATCGGCATCGCGTTGCGGGCACCGTCGGTCGCCGCCGTCGTCCCTGCCCAGGACCTGTTGGCGCTCGGCAACGACGCCCGCATGAACCTGCCCGGCACCACCGAGGGCAACTGGGGGTGGCGGCTCGCCGACGGTGCCCTCACGGCTTCGGTGGCCGCTCGTCTCCGGGAGGCAGCATCGACGGCAGGTGGGCGCGGAATCCCTCGCAGCTGAGCGGCGACGGTGCCTCGCAGGCGAGGGCGTGTTCGATCCCGGTGATCGCCCGGTCGAGGGTGGCTCGCTGCTCGCGGAGTTCGGCGAGCTTTCGGTGGAGGAGCGCAGCGCCCGGCGCCGGCTCGTCACCGTCGGGCGACTCGAACGCGTCGGCCGCCACGACCTCGCCGATCTCGGCGAGCGTGAACCCGGTCTCCTGGAGGAGGCGGATGACGGCGACCCGCTCGACGGCGTCGGCGGCGTACTGGCGACGCAGGCCGGCCCGGGCGACCGGCGCCAGCAGGCCCTCCCGTTCCCACACGTGCAGCGTCGACGGCTTCACGCCGGTTCGGGCGACGACCTCACCGATGTCGAGCGGGGGAGAGGATGAGGTGGGCGTCGATCGGTGCGCGGTCATGCGTCGGCGGTTCGGTTCGTCAGGCGGTCGGGCCCAGCCAGCGTGGCACGCGAGCTCGGTAGTCGTGCCAGCGTGCCCCGAACGTAGCCGCCATCCGCCCCTCCTCGAAGGGGATGTACCACCGGTCGGCGGCGACGGCGAAGGCGACCGGCGCCAACGGTGACAGCAGTGTCGCGGTGACCGCGGCCCAACCGACGAGGGCCACCGTGAACCCCAGGTACATCGGATTGCGGGTGCGCGCATACAGGCCGGTGTCGACCAGGACGTCGGGATCGTCGAAGGTGACGATGTTGGTCTCTGCCCGAGCGAACTGCCGGCTGCCGGCGACGGTCACGCCGAGGCCGGCAACCGTCACCGCCGCACCGGCCACCCGCAGCAGGGGCGGCGCGGCGAGGCGGAGAGCCGGCAGCACAGCTGGTGCCGCCGCTGCGGCGCCGAGCGCCAGTACGAGGGTCGGGGGGAGAGGGTGTTTCCGATGGACGTGTTCCTGGACGACGTGTGAAGTGGGCATGTCTCCAGCCGAGCACCTCGACCTCGGTCGAGGTCAAGGGCTCGGTCAGGCTCTGTTCACCCCTCGGCGTCCACGAGCTCTGGTTCCAACGACGAGCGTTCCAACGATGCGCGCCGGTCGGCGACGGCGAAGATGGCGTCGTCGATGTCGCCGACGATGAAGTTGGCGCCGTAGAGCCCCTCGGTGAACCTCAACGCCATCACCAGATCCCGCGACGGGATGTAGACGAGCCGCACGTCGCCGCCGTCGTGGAAGGCGTAGAGGAACGGTTCGGGGTCGGCCGCCGTCGACGGCTCACAGGGGCAGTGGCGCCACGCCCCGAGTCCGGCGTGGGGCGCATAGAGCATCCCGCCGAACAGCATCTCGTCGCGCATCTCCGGACTGAGCACCCGGTCCGAGCGGAACAGGGCGTCGTACCACCGGGCGAGGTCGTCCAGCGTGGAGACCACGCCGCCCGAGGCGTGCCCGATGAACCCCTCCCGCCGGTTGTCGACCAACTCGGTCGACTCCATCGCCAGGGGGGTGAACACGCGGGCGTCGAGCACGGCGCTGAGGGGTTGGCCGGTCACCTCCTCGATCACCAGACCCATCAGCAGGTAGTTGGTCGCGGCGTAGTCGGGGTCGGTCACCGAGAGGTCGCTGGTCTGGAGCCCCAACAGCACGGCGTCGATCGGGTCGAGGATGTCGTCGGCTGCGTAGCCGGGCGCCCAGCGGTAGTCGTCGAGCCCGGTCGCGTGGCTGAGCAGTCGCCGCACGCTGAGTTGGTCGGTCACCGTCTTGGGCACGCCGGCCACCGGGGGCAGGGGCCCGTCGAGGGTGAGCGTGCCCTCGTCGACGAGTTGGAGGGCCACCGCGCCGACCATCGTCTTGGTGGCGCTCAGGGCCTCGAACGGGGCGTCGACCGGGATCGACTCGGCGTCGCCGAAGGTGGCCGCCACCGGCAGATCCCCCGTCGCCGCGCCGATCTCGACCACCGCCGCTCCGTCGACGCCGTGGCCGACGAGCCAGGCCTCGAGGCTGCGTGCCATCTCGGCCTCCTGTGCCGCGGTCGGCGCCGCCGCGGTCGTGTCGGTGCCCACCGGCGGGCGGCCCGAGGGCGTCGGCGGCTCGACGGCGTCGACGAAGGTCGGGAAGAGGCTCGGACGTTGCATGACCAGGCCGACGACGAGGGCGAGTCCGAGGACCAGCGCCGGCCGCACCGGCGTGCGACGGTGGCGGGGTTGGCCGATCGACTCGAGGGGGCGGGCGGCGGCGACGGTCGGCACCAGCACGGCGACGAAGATCGCCATCAGCATCAGGTACTCGCCG
>JBPEXC010000305.1:0-6811 GCA_052032035.1 Acidimicrobiales bacterium
GGTCATGTTGCTGGCCGATGCCCACACGATCCGCGACGTCGTCCTCTTCCCCACGCTGCGCCCCGAGCAGTAGCCGATCCGGCGGTCGGGCGGTCGGGGGCCCGGCGGTTCAGTAGCCCAGCCGGCGGCGGATGCCGGCCACGGCGGCGGTGAGGTCGCGCGCCGAGGGCGTGGGCAGGGTGATCACCCGGCGGCCGCCGTCGTCGGTCACGACCGCGTCGCCGTTCAGCCGTTCGACGCTCGGCCCGACCGCGGCGGCGAGTGGCAGGTCGACGGCGTCGGCGGCGGCTCGCGACCCGGCGACGGTCAACCCGGCGTGATCGGTGGCGACGCTCAGCCGCAGCAGCGTGCGGGCGGCCTCCGGGTCGGTGCGGCGCAGATGGCGGTCGGCCTCGGGGAGGTCGACCACGATGACGAGCTGACGGTCGGCGCTGCGGTCGGCGGCGGCCAGCAGAGCGGCGACACCGTCACCGTCGTCGAGCGAGGTGTAGTCGTCGACATGGGGGAGTTGCCGCAGCCGTACCAGGGGCCGGTCGACGGCGTCGATCACCCGGATCGCCAGCGCGTCGGGCTCGGCCCGGCGGGCGAGGTCGATCACGAGGCTGGCCAGCAGTTCGTTCGCTGCCGGAAGGGCGGGGGCGCTGAAGAGCAGGAGGCCGCGCTCGCCCTCGCTCACCGCGTCGACGGTGGGCCGGCCGAGGAACGCCGCCTCGCTGAGCTGCGACGCGCTCACGTTCGAGGCCGCCAGCCGATCGCCGTGGTGGAGCTCCCCGCAGCCGGTCGCATCGAGGTCGAGCACCGTGGCGAACCGGTGTCGCTCGGCGTCGTCGAGGGTCGGGGTGACCACGATCGTGGGGCCTTCCGGCCGGTGCGCCGCACGGGCCGACGGCACCGTCTCGGAGAGCACCGCCACCCGATCGCGGGCGAACCGGTCTGGTCGAGCGGTGAAGAGCGGGGTACCGACCGCCCATCGCCAGGCCGACGACGGGGGCGCAGCAACGGCGTCGACGTGGCCGGCATCGGTGAGCTGCCGGACGATCGATCGGGCGACACCGCGCCCGATGGCCGGGTCGCCGACGATGGCGAGGGCGCCGCGGTGGAGGTCGGCGCGTGCCGGGACGGAGACCAGTTCGGTCGTGGCCTGCAGGATCGGTTCCGGATCCCAGCCGGCCCGGTCGGCACCGTCGACCGAGGGGCGCCACGGGCGGTCGCCGACGCCGAGCACCACCTCGCCGGGGCGTGCGGGTCGGCGGCGGGCTCGGGCCACTCGGCGGGCCTCGTGGCGACCGAGTTCGGCCTCGAAGCGCTCGGCGGCTCGTCGACGGTCGTCGCTCTGTTCCGCTGCGTGGCGACGATCGCGGCGTCGCCGCTGCACGTAGGTGACGACCAGCAGCACGGCGGCCAGCGCCGACAGCGCCCACCAGCCAGGGTGGACTCCCGCCCCGAGCACGGCGCCGCTCACGATCGCTGCCGGCCACCAGGGGGCGGCGAGGAGGTGGCCGACCACGCCGACGTGGTCCGGTTCCGAGGAACCGCTGGAGTGAGCGTCGCCGGCGACGCGACCGACGAGGACCGCACGGTCGTCGTCGAGGGGCACCGTCGAGTCGCCGTCGTCCAGCATCCATGCGTCGGGGCCGATCCGCACCACCGCACCCGGTCGCCACTCGACCGCCCCGTCGAGCGTGTGGCGGTCGAGGAGGACCGCGCCGTCGGTGGCGGCGATCAGCACCGAGGCGCGTTCGCCCGCAGCCGCGCTGATGGTCAGCGCCGCCGCACCGTGCTCGTTTGCGAGCGTGCGACTGCCTGCGTGTAGAGGCATCTCGGATCCGCTCGTCGGCCCCGCCAGGTGCCGCAACGTCAAGCCGGATGCCGTCGGCATCCTCTCTCCCACGGCGACGACGCTACGCCCCGCCGGTCCGCCGATCCAGGGCCGGGAGCTGGGCTGGGTACGACCGCCCCGTGTCGTCGCCGCCTCGCCTGGGCCGAACGGCCCAGATCACATCCCGCTGAGCGCCAGCCAGGCGTTGGCCACCGAGGCGTCGCCGACCACGTCGACCCGGTCGACGCCGACCCGCCCCCACAGCGTCAACAAGAGGTCGGCCGCGTCGCCCCGGAGCGCCGCGTCGCCCTTGGCGTGGCGTCGCTCCAGCTCGTAGCCGTCGGTGGTGGTGACGAGCCACTCACCCTCGACGTCGGTGCAGTGGACGTGCAGACTGCCGGCCGGCAGCTCGATGCCCTCGCGGGCGACGAGGCGGGGCACGGCGAGCTCGAAGTACTCGTCGATGCCGTCGCTGGCCAGCGCCGGGTCGATCGGCGTCGGGTCGCCCGCAGCGGTCTCGAGATCCCAACGGTGCACACTGAGTTCCTGAGCCTGCCGGCGAGGCCACACGGCGCCGATCTGCTCGACCGGGAACGGATGCCAGCTGGGACCGCTGAGATCCAGGGCCCGGAGCACGTCGGTGATCCCGGCCGCTCCCTCGCGGAACCAGGCGATCAGCGCCGCCCGGTCGGCGCCGCCGCTCCACGCCATCGTCGCCATCGCGTCGCGGTCGGGTGGTGCCGCATCGGTGGCGCAGGCAGCGGCCCAGCGGTGGATGAAGCCGACGTGGGCGATGAGGTCGACGACCGTCCACCCGGGGCAGGGCGGGACGGGCGCGTCGAGGGCGACATCGTCGAGCACGGCGATCGACCGTTCGACGTCGGCCGCCAGGTGGGCGAGGTAGGTGTCGCGATCGAGCATCAGCCGGCCGCCCGGGCGTCGAGCCAGCCGATCACGTCGGCGGTCACCTCGTCGCGGTTGGTCTCGTTGAGCAGCTCGTGGCGACCGCCGGGATAGAGCGTGGCCGTCACGTCGGCCACGCCGGCGTCGCGATACCGCTGCGCCGCCAGTTCGATCAGCTGGCCGCCGCCGGCGAGGGGGTCGGCGTCGCCCGACACCAGCAGGATCGGCAGGGTCGAGGGGATCTCCGCCAACACGGCGGGATCGCCGAGGCGGGCGGCCTGACCGAAGAGCTGCCCCATCGCCTCCGGCGGGGCGTCGAACCCGCACCACGGGTCGGCGACGTAGGCGTCGACCTCAGCGGTGTCCCGCGACAGCCACTCGTAGCCGGTGCGGTGCTCGAAGCCCGCGTTGAACGCCTCGAGGCCCGCCGCCTCGGGCGGTGCCTCGGCCATGTTGGCCGCCAGCACGTCCATCGCGGTCGAACCCGACAGGATCACGCCGGCGTAGGGCTCGCCGCCGTCGGCGATCACCGACTGCGAGGCGAACGACCCCATCGAGTGCCCGAACAGGAACACCGGCACGCCCGGATGGTCGGCGGCGAGCTCTCGGCCGAACTGCACGACGTCGGCGATCAGGCCCTCGAACCCGGCGGTGCCGAAGTCGCCGAGGGCGTCGGCGCCGGTGCGTCCGTGGGCCCGGTGGTCGGTGCCCGCGGCCACGTAGCCGGCAGCGTTCAGGGCGGCGGCGAAGCGGTCGTAGCGGGCGACGTGTTCCGCCAACCCGTGTGCGATCTGCACGACGCCCTTGGGGGCGCCGTCGACGTCGGGCCAGGTGGTGGTGAAGACCTCGACGCCGTCGGCGGCGGAGGTGAAGGACGACTCGGTGCGGCTCATGGCCGAAGCCTCGCGCACGCCGGGCGCCGCGGCTACTCGATGTTGCCCAACTCGGTGCTCCCCTACTCGATGCCGTGCTCGAGGGCGTAGCGCATCAGCTCCTGCTTCTTGTTGAGGTGGAGCTTGCCCAGGATGTTGCGCACGTGGTTCTCGACGGTCTTCGGCGAGATGTAGAGCTCCTCACCGATCTCCTTGTAGGTGTGGCCTCGGGCCACGTACTGCAGCACCTCCCGCTCCCGGTCCGACAGTGGTTGGTCGCCGGTCGCCTGCTTGCTCATGCGACGGAACTCGCCGAGCACCAGTCCGGCCAGCTCGGGGGAGAACACCGGCTCACCCTTGGCCGCCCGCCACAGCCCCGCTCGCAGTTCGTCGGGCGGGGTCGACTTGACCAGGTAGCCGTTGGCGCCCGCGGCCACCGCGTCGAGCAAATCGCGTTCGGCCTCCGACACGGTGAGCATGATCACGTTGGTGTCGTCGCCACACGCCTTCGCCACCGCGATCCCACCGCCGTGGGGCATGTGGAGATCGCAGACGACGAGATCGGGCGACGTCGAGCCGATCACCTCGATCGCCTCCTTGGCGTCGCCGGCCTCGCCGACGACCACGAACTGCTCACCGAGGTCGGCGCGCACCCCGCTGCGCCAGATCGGATGGTCGTCGCACAACACGACGCGGACTCGATCGTTCAGACTCACTGCCGCACGCTCCCTACCAGACTCACACGTACATCCTGATCTCGGCTCCTCGTCCGGGACGGCCGTCGATCTCGACCCGGCCGCCGGCGTCGGCGATCCGGCCGGTGATCGAGCCGTCGAGACCCTCGCCGCGGGTGACGGCGTCGTGGTCGAATCCGGCGCCGTCGTCCTTCACCGACACGAACACGGTGTCGTCGTCGAACGGTTCCGCATACACGGTCGCCCCTGCTGCGCCGCCGTGCTTCGCAGCGTTGTTGAGGGCCTCGGTGACCGCGCCGGTGATGGCGGCGACCGACGCCGGCGCCGGCGACTCGAGATCGGGGGCGCAGATCACCTTCACCCGCAGGCCGTACCGCTGTTCGGCGTGGCGCCCGACGTCGCGCAGTGCCGTGCCGAGATCGGCCGCTGCCGTCTCCTCACCCAGGCGCCCAGCGCCGAAGAGGTACTGACGGAGCTCGTGCTCCTGGGAGCGGGCCAGTTCGATCAGCGCGTCGTCGTCGCTGCGGCGCTGGATGACGGCCAGGGTCTGCAGCACGCCGTCGTGGAGGGTGCGGGCCACCTCCTCGCGCGCCTTGAACGCGGTCTCACGGGCCCGGAAGGCGAGGATCTCGCCGTCGGAGTGGGCCTGCTGTTCGAGGAGACGGCCGGCCACCCAGCCCGCCACGGCGAACAACACGAGCGACGCCAGGCGCGACAGGCTCCACGGTCCGGTGTCGCCCGGATACGGGAACACGAGCCAGCCGACGTAGCGGGCGAGCCCGATCCCGGCACCGGTGATCACCGCGAGCCTCGTGCCGGCGGCGATGGCGACGGTGAAGATGGCGGCCAGCGGCCAGACCGTCGGCAGGGCCTGGGAGTGGACCGCGCCGTAGACCCACGTGTCGAGGAACTCGAGCAGCGACGCCACGGCGATCTCGGCGATCGGGAGCGGCGGCCGGACGAGCCGGTCGGGGTCGGTTCGGTAGGCGACCTGGATCGCGATGGTGATGGCGAGGGCCACCCCGAGCAGGGCCACCCCCGCCCACGGGTGGGCGACGTCGACGCGATCGTCGCGCCGACCTCGTTCCCAGATCTCCCAGAGGTAGACGGCGGCCATCCAGCCGAGGACCAGCCAGCGGAAGGCGAGCACGCCGCGCAGCAGGGCGCGCCGCGTCGGCGGGGCCACCGCCGGCGTCTGGACCCAGACCGGCGACGTCACCGCGCTCGCCTGTCCTGTCGCTCGCCGGCCATGATCTCCATCCTGTCGGCCACAGCCGACCGGATCAGAGATACTCGGGGATGATCTCGGCGATCTCTTCGGGCGTGGTCGGCGGAGCGAACCGGCGCACGACGGTGCCGGTCTTGTCGACGAGGAACTTCTCGAAGTTCCAGGTGATGTCGGCGCTGTCGCCCTCACCCGGCTGGGCGGCCTTGAGCAGCGAGTAGAGCTCGCACTCGCCGGGCCCGTTCACCTCGATCTTGGCGAACATCGGGAAGTCGACGTCGAACCTGGACGTGACGAACTCGAGGATCTCCTCCTCGGTCCCGGGCTCCTGACCGCCGAACTGGTTGCACGGGAAGCCGAGCACCACGACGTCGTCGAACTGGTGATGAAGCGCACGCAGACCTGCGTACTGGGGGGTGAGGCCTCAGGCGCTCGCGACGTTCACCACGAGCATCACCTGGTCACGGAAGCGGTCGAAGCTGACCTGCTCCCCGGTGATGCCGGTCATCTCCAGGTCGTGGATGGAAGCCATGGCGACGAAGGCTAGCCGTTGGACTCGCGGGCGATGGCCTCGAGGCGGGCGGTCACCGCCGCGGCGCCCTCCTCGAGGGTGAGCGTTGCGGCTCGGCCTCGGAGGTCGGCGACGGACGGCGACGCCGCCAGCTCGGCCAGCGCTGGGTAGGCCGCTCGGGCCCGGTCGGCCGGGCGGGAGTCGGGGATCGTCGCCATCGTGTGATGCATGGGCAAGAGTCGGGCGAACACGGCGACGACCCCGCCCAGCGGACCGGTGCGGGCCGGTCGTCGGTCGCGGGTGTAGGGGTGAGCCGGCCAGAGCTGGTCGTCCATCCCGTCGAAGAACTCGTCGTCCGCCGCGAAGGTGACATGGGCGACGTTCATGAAGATCGACGACGCCGCACACATCAGGCACGGCTCGAGGGTCGAGAACAGGTCGAGCCCGGCCGCGTTGTAGCGGGGGAGTGCAGCGAACGCGTTCATCTCTGCGTGGGCCAGGTAGTTGCCGCCGAGGGGCTGCTCGGTCGTCGGGCGACTCGTCACCCGGTTCCGGCCCTCGCTCACGATCACCGGCGCCCCGGCGCCGGCGCCAGGGTCGACCAGGACGGCACCGATCCCGAAGTTGCCCTCGCCCCACGACTGCCATGCCAGCTCGAACGCCCGCCGCATCGGCGGCTCGAGCGCTGCCAGCGCGGCGTTCAGGGACTCGGTGTTCAGCGGTTCGGTATTCAGAGGCTTGGCGTTCAGAGGCTCGGCACCGGGGCGTTCGCGAACGCCTCCGAGC
>JBPEXC010000306.1:0-2222 GCA_052032035.1 Acidimicrobiales bacterium
ACCGACGGCTTCCACTCCAGGGGTTCGTCGCCCTCGTCGACGGCGCTGAGGTGGAGGGCGCAGCCCGCACCGCCGTCGAAGCCCGGTCGGTTGAGGAACACACAGGCGCCGTCGACGACCCGGGTCGCCGGCGGTCGGCCTGCGCTCCTCGGGGCCAGCACCCCGTCGGTGGCGGCGACCGCGGCGTACTGGAAACGGGCCGGGTCGAGGGTCCGGGCGAGGCTGGTGATCATGCCGGCCTCGTCGTCGTCGAGCAGCTCGGCGCCGAGCGAGCAGCAGCCGAGACCGGCGTCGGGGTCGGGCGTCGCCCCGATGCCGGCGCACCCGCGTCCCCAGATGCAGCTCCACGACGAGGCGAGGAAGTCGAGGTCGACGCGCCACCGGGTGCCCTCGTCGTCGGTGCCGAGGTGCACGAGCGCGTCACGGTCCTGGGCCTGGGACTCTCCGATCCGGGACGGCTCGATCGGGGACTGCTCGTTCGGGTCGGGCACCGGGCGAGCTTAGGCAGGCGCTCCGCCCCTACGGCGGCACGTCTAGCCTGCCCGGGTGGCCCGAACCGACTGGAACCCACTGCTGCGCACCGAGTTCGACGAGCCCTACTGGGCCGAACTCCAGGCCTTCGTGGCCGACGAGCGCCGACACCATCCGGTCTACCCGCCCGCCGACGAGGTGTTCGCCGCCCTCCACCTCACCCCGTTCGCAGAGGTGAAGGTCGTGATCCTCGGTCAGGACCCCTACCACGGCCCGGGCCAGGCCCACGGGCTGGCGTTCTCGGTGCGGCCTCCCGTCCCACCGCCCCCGTCGCTGGCCAACATCTTCACCGAGCTCGAGGCCGACGTCGGGGTGCCACGGCCCGACCACGGCTCGCTCGAGGCCTGGGCCCGCCAGGGGGTCCTGTTGCTCAACACCGCGCTGACCGTTCGAGGCGGCGCCGCCAACAGCCACGCCAAGAAGGGCTGGGAGCGCTTCACCGATCAGGTGATCCGTGCGGTGGCGGCCAAGCCCGAGCCGGTCGTCTTCATCCTGTGGGGCGCCAACGCCCGAGCGAAGGCGAAGATGATCGATCAGCAGGTGCACACCGTGCTGCAGTCGCCCCATCCGTCGCCGCTGTCGGCGCATCGGGGGTTCTTCGGCAGCCGGCCGTTCTCCCGCACCAACGAAGCACTGCAAGCTGCGGGTCGCACCCCGGTCGACTGGTCGCTCGGCTGAACCCCGGCCGCGTTCCGCAGCCGGCCCGCCGACCAGCGGATTCTGCGGGCGACCTGACCTCCCTCTCAGGTAGCTCCTAGAATCCTCCCCGAGGATGAGGCGGCCCGTTCTACGATGCCGCCAACGGACATCGGCGTCGGACCGAGGCCGATCGTCGAATCGAGATGCGACACGCCTCGAGGTTTGAACGATCGCCCCGGAGGGAACCGGGCTACGTCGAGACCCTCGGAGCAGAAGCGGCACCATGGCACTATCCATCCACAGCGACACGGGCGACGATCACGTGCTCCGGCACGTCGGCGCCCGGCTGCTCGATCTGGCCGCCAACGCCGGGATCCTGTTCGCGCTCTGGCTCGGCTACGCCTTCGTCCGCCGTCTGACCGCCGACGCCTGGGACGTCGCCCTGGTCAACTCGGGCCAGATGCTCCGCATCCAGAGCTGGTTGGGGCTGCCCCACGAGGGTTCGCTGCAACACGCGATCCTGGCGTGGCCGGGCGCGGTGCGGGCCGCGAACACCTACTACATGTGGGTCCACTTCCCGCTCACGGGCTTCTTCCTGTTCTGGACCTGGCTCCGCCACCGGCACGCCTTCGGGGTGATCCGCCACACCCTGATCGGGGTCACCGCCGTCGGCCTCGTCCTCCACCTCGCCTATCCGCTCGCCCCGCCCCGCTTCCTGCCCGGGTTCATCGACACCGGCCAGGCGTTCGGCCCCGACCCCTACGCCATCAGCGTGTCGAACGCGGCCAACCAGCTGGCGGCGATGCCCTCGCTCCACGTCGGCTGGTCGCTGATCGTGGCCCTGAGCGTCGTGGCGCTCAGCACCCGCCGCTGGCGCTGGCTGGCGCTACTCCACCCGGCGATCACGATGGCGGTCGTCGTCCTCACCGGCAACCACTACTGGACCGACGGCTTCGTCGCCATCGGCCTCGTGATGCTCGCCTGGTGGTGGGCCACCCGCCTGGCCGGGCGGCCCCTCCTGCGCCTCTACGACCGCCCGGTCTACGACCGGG
>JBPEXC010000307.1:0-7507 GCA_052032035.1 Acidimicrobiales bacterium
GCGCCGAGTCGGTCAACCCCGACGTCGAGTTCAGCGTGACCTACATCGAGAGCTGGTTCGATGCCGTGACGGCCAACGAGTCGGCCAACGCCCAGATCGCGGCGGGCTCCGACATGATCTATGCCGAGCGGTTCGGCCCGGTCGAGGCGGCCGCCGCCAACGACGGGGTCTACGCCTTCGGCCACTTCACCGACCAGTCGTCGCTCAACCCCGATCTGGTGTTGGCGAGCGCCCTGGCCCTGTGGGACCCGACGGTCACCGACATCATCGACGCCTGGTATGCCCACGTCACCGAGGGCGCTCCCTACGAGGCCCCGGCCCAGGAGCGCATCGTCTACACCTCGATGGTCGACGGCGGCTCCGACATCACCGAGCTGTCGGCGACGGTGCCCGAGGACGTGGCGGCGCTGGTCGCCGAGACCCGTGAGGCCATCCTGGCCGGCGAGTTCGAGGTGCCCTTCGACGACGCCCCGTTCGAGTAGGCCGAGGAGAGACCCACCACCCGAACGACCACGCTCCCGACCCGAGGACCACGATGGACGACGCTCCCCTCCTGGGCGTGCACGGCGTGACCAACCGCTTCCCCGGTGTGGTCGCCAACGACAACGTGTCGCTGGCGATCCACCGGGGGTCGGTGCACTGCCTGCTCGGCGAGAACGGTGCCGGCAAATCGACGCTGGCCGAGACGATCTACGGTGTGCACTCGCCCGACGAGGGCCACCTGTCGATGCGCGGCAAACGCGTCGACTTCCGGTCGCCTCGTGACGCCATCGCCAACGGGATCGGCATGGTCCACCAGCACTTCGAGTTGGTGGAACCCTTGTCGGCGATCGACAACGTGGCCCTCGGGACCACGGGGGCGTGGAGCCTCGACCTCAAGGGTGTTCGGGCCAAGCTGACCGAACTGTGTGAGGTCTACGAGGTCGAGCTCGACCTCGACGCCCCGGTCGGCTCGCTGCCGGTCGGGCTGCAGCAGTGGGTCGAGATCCTGAAGGCGATGTACCTCGGGCTCGACCTGTTGATCCTCGACGAACCGACCGCCGCCCTCACCCCCGACGGGGTCGAGCGGTTGTTCGCCTCGATCCGGACGATGCAGGCCAACGGCCTCGCCGTGATCCTGATCAGCCACAAGATGCACGAGGTCACCGGCGTCTCGGACCAGGTGACCGTGTTGCGCAAGGGCAAGGTGGTGGGCACGGTCGAGACCGCATCGACCGACGCCGCCACCCTCACCCGCATGATGGTCGGCCGCTCGGTCGAACTGTCCAAGGCCGTCGACCACCCCGAGCCGGCCCAGCCGGTGCTCGAGGTCGAGGGCCTCCACGCCGGCCGGCCCGACGAGCGCGGCTCGCTGCGCGGGGTCGATCTGACCGTCCGGGCCGGGGAGATCTACGGCATCGCCGGGGTGTCGGGCAACGGCCAGAGCTTCCTCTACGACGTGTTGGTCGGGGCCCGACAACTCACCGACGGCATCGTCACGATCAACGGCCAGAGCGTCGCCGGTCTCGGCCCGCGGCGCGTAGCCCGCATCGGTGTCGGTTCGGTGCCCGAGGACCGGATCAACCAGGCCCTGCTGATGGACTTCCGGATCGACGAGAACCTCGCGCTCGGCCGCCACTGGGACGCACCGAACGCCAGCAAGGGCGTGCTGCGTCGCAAGGCGATGGTCGGCCAGGCCGAGGGCGCGGTCGAGGCCTACGACATTGCCTGCCCGTCGCCGACCCACGTCACCCGCACCCTGTCGGGCGGCAACCTGCAGAAGGTCGTGCTCGCCCGCGAGCTCGAGGACCAACCCGACCTGATCGTCGTCCACCAACCGACCCGTGGGCTCGACATCTCGGCCGCCGACAACGTGCGGCGGCGCCTGATCGCCGAGCGCGACCGCGGCGCGGCCGTGGTGCTGCTCAGCGACGACCTCGACGAGGTCCTCAGCCTGTCGACCACGGTCGGTGTGATGTTCGAGGGAACGATCCTCGGCGAGATGCCCCACACCGGGATCGACATCGAACGCATCGGTCTCCTCATGGCGGGGGTGGCGTCGTGACCGAGACCTCCACCACCGACGACGAGGTGATCGTGTCCGACGATGAGCCCACGGTTCTCCCCGACGACGACGTTGGCGTCAGCGGCGGCCGCCGCTGGAAGCTCGAACGACGGCTCGAGGTGACCGCCTGGCAGGAGGTCGGCAGCGTCCTCGCCGGCGTGATCGTCGCCGTGTTGTTGTGCTCGGCCCTGATCGCCCTCGCCGGATCCCCCGTGCTCGCCTCCTACCGGGCGTTGCTCAAGGGGGCGTTCGGCACCGAAAACGCGATCGTCGAGACCCTCGTCCAGGCCACCCCACTGATCTTCACGGGCCTTGCGGCGGCATTCGCGTTCCGGGCCAAGATCTGGAACATCGGCGGTGAGGGCCAGCTGTGGGCCGGCGCCATCGGCTGCTACTTCGTCTACGACCTGCTCGGCTCGGCTCCTCGGGCCGTCGCCCTGGTGGCGATGATGATCGGCGGCATGGTGTTCGGCGCCGCCTGGGCCGGCATCGCTGTGGTGCTGCGCAACCGCTTCGGCGTGAGCGAGGTGATCTCGACGGTGATGTTGAACTTCATCATCATCAACATCACCAGCTACCTGCTGAGCGACCTGTGGCGGGACCCGGCGTCGTTCTACTACCAGTCGGCGCTGATGACCGAGACGGGCACCCTGCCCGGCATCTGGGGCACCAGCCGCCTCCACCTCGGCTTCGTACTCGCCCTCGTGATGGCCGCCCTGGTGTGGTTCGTGCTCGAACGCACGTCGTTCGGCTACGAGATCCGAGCGGTCGGCGTGAACTCGCGGGTCGCCTCCTACGGCGGTATCAACGGTGCCCGCATCCTCACCTTCGTGATGCTGACCAGTGGTGCCATCGCCGGCCTGGCGGGGGCCTCGGAGCTGTCGGGCATCCACCAGCGCCTCCAGCTCGGCCTGTCAGCCAGCCTTGGCTTCACCGGCATCATCATCGCCCTCGTCGCCCGCTTGCGGCCCGGGCCGATCATCATCGCCGCCATCGCGGCCGGCGCCCTCACCAACGGCGCCACCACGATGCAGCTCACCACCGGCGTCCCCGCCGCCCTGGCCGACGTGATCAAGGGCATGGCGCTCGTGTGCGTGCTGATCGCGGCGGTCGCCGTCAACTATCGCCTCCGGAAGGTCGACCACGGTGAATGAGTACCTCGACACCGCGATCAGCGTCACCGTCTTCGCCGGCGCCATCCGTATCGGCACGCCGATGCTGCTGGCCGCCATCGGCGAGAAGGTCGTGGAACGGGCCGGCATCCTCAACCTCGGCATCGAGGGCACCCTCACCGTCGGCGCGTTCGCGTCGTTCGTCACCGCCGACCGCACCGGCAGCCTGTGGGCCGCCGTGGTCGTCGCCGCCCTCGCCGGGCTCGCCACCTCGATGGTGATGGGCTTCCTCACCGTCACGGTCAAGGTCGAGCAGGTGGTCGCCGGCCTGGCCATCAACCTGCTCGGCATCGGCTTCAGCTTCTACCTGTTGCGGGCGCTGTTCGCCGACGGCGGCAGCAGTGTGCAATCGGTCGGCACCTTCGATCGTGTCGAAGTGCCGCTGTTGTCGTCGATCCCGCTGCTCGGCGAGGTGCTGTTCCGCCAGCACTGGCTCTCGTATCTGGCCGTCCTGTTGATCCCGGTGGTCTGGTATGTGCTCGAACGCACCGGCGCCGGCCTCCAGCTCCGCAGCGTCGGGCACAACCCGAAGGCGAGCGACCTGCGCGGCGTCCACATCGAGCGGGTCCAGTACGCGGCGCTGGCGTTCGGCGGCGTGATGGCCGGCCTCGCCGGGGCGTTCCTGTCGATCTTCTCGACCGGGCTCTTCTTCCCCGAGATCGCCGCCGGCCGTGGTTGGATCGCCCTGGCGCTGGTGATCTTCGGCAACTGGCGCCTGTGGCTGATCACGGTCGGAGCCCTGTTCTTCGGCTATATCGAGGCGTTCCAGCTCACCATCCAGGGTCAGGGCACCGACCTGCCCCAGCAGCTGCTATTGGCCCTGCCCTACGTGCTGACCCTGGTGGCCCTCGTGCTCAACCGGTCGAACTCCAACATCCCCCTCCATCTTGGCCGGCCCTACTTCCGCGGCCAACGGTGACCGAGCCGAGCTCCTGGCCGAGCGGTCGGCCCGACACGCCGGACGTCGTCGTGCACGACCTCGTGGTCGAGGGCGCCGGGCTGGTGGCGACGATGGACCCCGATCGCCGCGAGCTCGCTGGCGGGTGGGTGGCGATCGACGGCGGACGGGTCGCCGCCGTCGGCACCGGGCCGGCACCACGCGGGACTCGCACGATCGACGCCGCCGGTGGCCTGGTCACCCCGGGCCTGATCAACACCCACCACCACCTCTACCAGAACCTCACCCGCTCCTTCGCGCCGGCCCTCGACGGCGGGCTGTTCGACTGGCTCACCACCCTCTACCCGGTGTGGTCCCGCCTCGACGAGGAGGCGTCGTTCCTGTCGACCTGGATCGGTGCCGCCGAGCTGGCCCTCGGCGGGTGCACCACCTCGTCGGACCACCTCTATGTCCACCCCCAAGAGGGCGGCGACCTGATCGGCGCCCAGGTGGCGGCGGCTCGCGAGTTCGGCCTGCGGTTCACCGCCACCCGCGGTTCGATGTCGCGATCGCAGAAGGACGGCGGTCTGCCGCCCGACTCGGTGGTCCAGACCGACGAGGAGATCCTCTCCGACAGCGAGCGTCTCGTCGCCGCCCACCACGACCCGTCGCACGGGTCGATGACCCAGGTCGCGCTGGCGCCGTGCTCGCCGTTCTCGGTCACCCCGGCTCTGATGCGGGCGAGCGCCGAGCTGGCCGAGCGGCTCGACGTGCGCCTCCACACCCATCTCGCCGAGGACGTCGACGAGGACGCCTACTGTCTGGCGACGCACGGGTGCCGACCGCTCGAGTTGTTCGAGGACGTCGGCTGGGGGAGCGACCGGTCGTGGGTGGCCCATTGCGTCTATCCCAACGTCGACGAGATCGCGCGCCTCGCCGCCTGGGGCACCGGGGTGGCCCACTGCCCGAGCTCGAACCAGCTGATCGGCGCGGGCCTCGCCCCGATCCGGGAGTTCCGGGATGCGGGCGTGGCGGTCGGGCTCGGGTGCGACGGCTCGGCGTCGACCGACGCCGCGTCGTTGTGGCTCGAATGTCGCGCTGCGCTCCTGCTCGGCCGACTGCGTGGCGGGCCGGCGGCGATGCGGGCACGCGAGGTGCTCGAGATGGCCACGCTCGGCGGCGCCCGCTGCCTCGGCCGCAGCGACATCGGTTCGATCGCCGTCGGCCAGGCCGCCGACCTCGTCGTGTGGCCCCTGGAGGGGGTGGCGTTCGCGGGCGCGGTCAGCGACCCGATCGAGGCGTGGTTGCGGTGCGGTCCGGTGTCGGCGGGGCACACCGTCATCGACGGCCAGATCGTCGTGGCCGACGGCGCACTGGTCGACCCCCGAGTCGGCGAGCGACTGCGCGACCATCGGCGGATCGCCACCGAATGGCTGGCCGCCGCCAGCTGATCCCGAGTTGTCCCGAAGCGAGGAGCACGAGTGAACGAGACCCCAACCGTCGTCGACGACGAGACGTGGATCCGGCGAGCGATCGAGCTCGCCGGCGAGGCGAGGGCCCGAGGCGACCAGCCGTTCGGCTCCCTCGTCGTCGCCCCCGATGGCTCGGTCGTCGCCGAGGGGCGCAACTCCCTCGAGACCGACGACGACATCACCGGCCACGCCGAGACCAACCTGGTGCGCGCCACCTGGAAGCGCCGCCACGAGTTCGACCTGTCGACGTGCACGCTCTACACCAGCACCGAGCCGTGCGCGATGTGCTCCGGCGCCATCTACTGGGCCGGGATCGGTCGGGTGGTCTACGGCCTGAGCGAGGCCGGCCTGGCCGAACTCACCGGTGCCGACCCCAAGAACCCGACGATGGCGTTGCCGTCGGAGGTGGTCCTCAACTCGGGCCAACACGACGTCGAGGTCGTCGGGCCGGTGCTCGCCGACGAGGCCGCCGTGGTCCACGACGGCTTCTGGACGTTCCAGTAGCCCCCGGCCGACGGCGCTCGTCACGCGCGCCCGACGCCGGAGCCCTACCGTCTCGGTGATGGCCGCCGATCGTGAACCCATGAGCGAACTCCAGCGAGCAGCCGACGGGGACCGTTCCCCCGACCTGTCGCCCGACGGGCTGATGCAGTGGACGGTCGAGAACGCGATCGAAGCGGCTCGCGAGTCGAAGCTGGCGGCGATCCGCGACGTGCTCGCCCAGCGCGGCGACGACGCGGCGTCCGAGACGTTGCGCTGGGTGCGGGCCGTGCTCGACGGACTGCCGCCCGACGAGATCCCCGACCTGAGCGAGTTCGTGCGGGCCGACGAACTGGTCTTCGGCACCCCGCCGCTCAACGGCGACGACGACCTGGTCGACGGTTGGACCCCGGGGTCGCGCAAGTATCCCTACCGCAACCTGATGCGGCGCAAGGCCTACGAGAAGCAGAAGTACAAGCTGCAGGTCGAGCTGCTCAAGTACCAGGCCTGGGTGAAGGAGAGCGGCGAGCGGGTCGTGATCGTGTTCGAGGGTCGCGACGCCGCCGGCAAGGGCGGCACGATCAAGCGGTTCATGGAACACCTCAACCCCCGTGGCGCCCGCGTGGTCGCTCTCGACAAGCCGACCGAGGCCGAGCGGGGTCAGTGGTACTTCCAGCGCTACATCGCCCACCTGCCGACCAACGGCGAGATGGTCCTGTTCGACCGGTCCTGGTACAACCGGGCCGGCGTCGAGCGGGTGATGGGGTTCTGCACCGACGACGAGTACCGGGAGTTCATGCGGCAGGCCCCGGAGTTCGAGCGGCACCTCGTTCGCAGCGGGGTGCGGGTGGTGAAGCTGTGGTTCTCGGTCACCCGAGGCGAGCAGCGGCGTCGCTTCGCCGAACGCGAGCAGCACCCGCTCAAGCAGTGGAAGCTGTCGCCAGTCGACATGGCGTCACTCGACAAGTGGGACGCCTACACCGAGGCCAAGGAGGCGATGTTCCTCCGCACCGACACCGTCGAGGCGCCGTGGACCGTGATCCGCAGCGACTGCAAGAAGCGGGCCCGCCTCAACGCGATGCGCTACGTGCTCCACAACGCCCCCTACACCGGCAAGGACCGATCCGTGATCGGCGAGCTCGATCCCCTCATCGTCGGCCCGGCCGCCACCGTGCTGGGCAACTGACCGTGCTGGGCAATTGACTGTGCTCGGAAACTGACCCGAGGCTGCCCCGATCGAGAAGGGCTCAGTGGTGGCAGAGCGTGGCGACGACTGCGACCAGGTGATGCAGTTGGACCAACGACGCGACCCCCACCAGGGCGCTGAGGGCGAGACCTCCTGCCGTCACGGTCGGCTGCGCGGCGTGACCTCCCAGCAATGACGCCACCCTGGCCGTCACGTCGCCTCCGGTCGCGGCGAGCGGGGCCGTCTCTGAGGACCCGGGGCCGAGGGCCAGACGGG
>JBPEXC010000308.1:0-11243 GCA_052032035.1 Acidimicrobiales bacterium
GCGAACATTGCGTCGATCGTCTCGATCGACAGCTTCGCAGCCGCCACCGGGTCCTCCCGGAAGGGGAACTGGTCGAGCAGGAGCGGGCCGTCCCAGCCGATCTCTCGCATGGCCTGGAGGAACTCGAGGGTCTCGATCGGATGGTTCGACCCGACGGTGAGGTCGTCGTCCCACTCGAGCCGGTTGTCGTTGAGCTCGATCGACACGAGCTTGCCCTTGCGGTGGATCGCCTTCAGGGCGGCCGCCGGGGCCTCCTTGGCGAACAGCGAGTGGCCGAAGTCCATCACGACGCCGAGGTTGTCCTCACCGATCTCGTCGATGGCCAACAGCGTGGTGGCGGCGTTGGCGAGCAGCATGTGCAGACGCGGCTCCTTGAGCTTGTACTCGATCGCGAACTGCATCTCGGGTGCCGAGGTGATCACCTGACGGATGCCGTCGAGTTCGTCGTGCCAGACCTTGTCGTGGTCGACCTGCCAGGGGTAGTCGTGGCCGTCCTGGCCCGGCCAGAACTTCACGTAGCGGGCGCCGAGCTCGCCGGCGACGTCGATCGCCTCCTTGCAGAGATCGATGGCCTGGGTGCGCACGGCGGGGTCGGGGTTGGTGAACGCACCCTTCTGGAACACCCGCGAGTAGATCGCCGGGGTGATCGCCTCGGCGGCGAGGCCGGTGTCGTCGAGTGCGGCCTTCACGTCGGCCACGGTCTCGGCGCTGCCGTCCGCGTTGCCGGCGAAGGGGATGTTGATGTCGAGGCTGGAGAGCCGTCCGACCTCGGCGGCGGTCCGGATCGCATCGACCGTGCTCACGGGCGGGCCGTAGGCGTCGGTGGCGTAGCGATCGATGAACTGGCCGAACAGCCAGAGGCCGGCCCCGTAGGAGTACGTCGTCATGCGCCGGACGGTACCGGCCGATGACTGTTCAGTCGACAGTGAATAGTTATGCCATTCCCGGCCCGGGGTCAGATCGGCATCAGGGCCCACAGGTCGAGGTCGAGCAGCACGCCCGGGGCGTACTTGCCGTCGTCGCCCCGCAGGGGGAACTCGCCGGCGGGGGTGTCCTTGACCGCCACCAGGCGGAGCCGGATGGCGCCGACCGTGTCGCTCAGCTCGGCCTTGTCGAGCACCTCGGACCAGGCGTAGACGGTGTCGCCGCTGAAGCAGGGCGCCGTGTGGCTGCCGCCGTTGATGGCCACGATCATCTGCGCGTTGGCCAACCCGTTGAAGCTGAGGGCCCGGGCGAGGGAGATCACGTGACCGCCGTAGATCAGGTGGCGGCCGTCGTCGCGAACCTGGCTGTTGAAGTGGACCTTGGCGGTGTTCTGCCACAACCGGGTGGCCAGCATGTGCTCGGCCTCGGTGATCGTCACGCCGTCGACGTGGTCGATCTTCTCGCCGATCTCGTAGTCGCCGAGCCGATGCGGTTCGCCGGCCAGGGCGGTGTCGTAGTCGGCGAACGTGAACCCGGCGGGCACGGGCAGGTCGCTCGGGTCGACCACCTTCGGGAGGTCGGGGACCACCGGGTCGGGGGCAGGGGCCTCGAGGTCCCGCTTGCGGACCATCACCCAGCGGGCCCAGGTGAGGACCGGTTCGCCCGCAGCGTCGACGGCGGTCGACCGGACGTAGACGATGCCGGTCTTGCCGTTGGAGTTCTCCTTGAGCCCGATCACCTCCGAACTGGTGCGGAGGGTGTCGCCGGGTACGACCGGACGCAGGAAGCGGCAGTCGGCGTAGCCGAGGTTGGCCACGGCGTTGAGCGACACGTCGGGGACCGTCTTGCCGAACGCGACGTGGAACCCGATCAGGTCCTCGAGCGGGAAGTCGTCGAGGCCGCACGCTGCGGCGAAGGCCGCCGAGGACGGCAGGGCGAACCGGGTCGGGTAGAGCGCGGTGTAGAGCGCCCGCTCGCCGTCACCGACGGTGCGGGGTGTGGCGTGCTGGAGCACGTCGCCCACACGGAAGTCCTCGAAGAAGTTGCCGGGGTTCGTCTTGGTGGTCACGGCCCGGGAGGGTAGTCGCCGACCCCGCAGGGGCCGAAGCCGGCGACTGCCCTCGGGCGGCGACCGTCAGACGCTGACCGACACCGCGCCGGCCGGGGCGTCGACCGCGGTGCCCGCGGTCAGGGTGAAGGCGCCCGGCTCGAGGGCCCAGCCCCCGTCGGTCCAGTGGGCGAGGGTGCGTGCCGGGACCAAGGTCGACACCCGTTCGGTGGCGCCGGCCGCCACGGTGGCCGAGGTGAAGCCGACGAGCCACGAGACCGGGCGATCGACGTCGGACGCAGCGCGCGACGCGTAGACCTGGACGACCTGCTTGCCGGCCCGTTCGCCGGTGTTGGTGACGGGCACCTCGAGCGAGATCGTGGCGTCGAGCCCCTCGCCGGCGACGGTGGCGCTCGGCTCGCCGAGGCTCCAGGTCGTGTAGCCGAGGCCGGCGCCGAAGGCGTAGGCGGGGGCGGTGCCGGCCTTCGCCCACGCTCGGTAGCCGATGTGGATGCCCTCGTCGTAGTGGACCTTGCCCTCGACCGGGGTGACGTCGAGGACCGGGACGTCCTCGATCGTGGCCGGCCAGGTGGTGGGCAGGCGGCCGCCCGGCTCGACGGCACCGGTGAGCACGTCGGCGAGGGCGTGGCCGTACTCCTGACCGCCGAAGTAGGTGAAGAGCACCGCAGCCACGTCGTCGCGCCACGGCAGGAGCACGGGCGAGCCGGAGTTGACCACCACGACCGTGCGCGAGTTGGCGGCCGCCACCGCGGTTACGAGCTCGTCCTGGTGGCCGGGCAGGTCGAGGTTCGAGCGGTCGTAGCCCTCCGACTCGACCTTGGCGTTGGTGCCCACCACGACGACGGCGACGTCGGCCGCCTCCGCGGCGGCCACGGCCTCGGCGATCAGATCGGCCGGATCGACGAACGCCGGCTCGGTGCCGAACAGGGCGCTCATCGCGTTGGCGAGGCCGCCCGGCATCTTGAGCGGCTCGAGCTCGATGCGCAGGTCGATCGGCGTGCCGGCCTCGGCCTCGACCGGGCTCGTCATCGGCGGTGGCGAGAGGAAGGCGGCGCCGAGGTCGTCGCCGACCGGGGTCGCTCGGTGCTCCGCCACGAGCTCGCCGTCGATGTGGATCCGGGCGGTGCCGACCGACGCCACGCCGACCTGGATCGGGCCGGAGAACTCCGGGGTCCACCGGGTCGAGAACTCGAAGGTCGTCATCTCGGCGATCGGGGCGTCGCCACCGAAGTAGACGAGGTGGCCGGCGAAGCGGTCCTCGGTGAACAGCTCGGCGCCCGCCTCGTCGAGGAAGCGGACGCGAGCGCCGGCCTCACCGGTCACGGGGTTCTGCATCGAGGCCGGCGAGAACTCGACCACGCCGTCCTGCACGACAGCACCCTGGGCGTAGCTGACGGACTCGGTGCCGTAGGCCTGGCGGAGGCCGTCGATCGGGGAGACGACGGCGGAGGGGATGACGGTGGCCGAACCGCCGCCCTGGGTTCGGGCGTGCACCGCGTTGTGTCCGATCAGGGCGATCGTGCCGGCGTCCGGATCGAGGGGGAGGATCGCGTCCTCGTTGCGCACGAGGACCATGCCGGCGGCCGCCGCCTCCCGCGAGAAGGCCAGACCGTCGACCTCGGGTGGGGAGGCCGGGGCATCGAACCCGTCGAGGGCGCCGACGCGGGCGGCGAGCAGGAGGATCCGCAGCACCTTGCGGTCGACGACCGACTCGTCGATGTCGCCCGCCCGGACGGCCTCGACCAGGGCGTCGCCCCAGGGGCCGTCGGGGCCGGGCATCACCAGGTCCTGGCTGAACCGGGCGCTGTCGAGCGAGCGCACCGCGGTCCAGTCGCTGATCACGACGCCGTCGAACCCCCACTCGGAGTTGAGGGGGGTCTCGAGGAGTTCGTGCTCGGTGGCGGTGGGGCCGTTGATCGAGTTGTAGGCGCTCATCACCAGCCAGGCGCGGGCCTCGGTGATCGAGGTCTCGAAGGCGAGGAGGTAGAGCTCGCGAAGGGTTCGGTCGGCGACGACGACGTCGGCGTTGAACCGGTCGGTCTCGAAGTCGTTGGCGACGTAGTGCTTCGGGGTCGCACCCACGCCGTGGTCCTGCAGGCCGCGCACGTAGGCGGCCGACAGGTCGGCGGTGAGCAGCGGGTCCTCGCTGAAGGCCTCGAAGTGGCGGCCGCCGAGGGGGGAGCGGTGGAGGTTGATCGTCGGGCCGAGCACGACGTCCACGCCCTTGCGGCGGGCCTCGGCGGCGGCGACGGCGCCGTAGCGGTAGGCCATGTCGAGGTCCCACGACGAGCTGAGCGCCGTGGCGGACGGGAGGTTGAGGGAGGGGTCGCGCTCGTCCCACACCGCGCCGCGCACACCGCTCGGGCCGTCGGACACGACCATCGAGCGGAGCCCGATCTCGTCGAGGGCCCAGGTCGACCAGAAGTCCTGGCCGGTCAGCAGGAGGACCTTGCGTTCGAGGGTGAGGGAGGCGAGCGCGTCGGCGAGGCGCGGGTCGTCGAGGGTGAGGCTGCGGTCGGTGTTGCTCATGATGGCGGCAGCCTAGCGAGGAATACCAACTGACGGTAGGGATTCGTGGCCGAGGGCGGACCCGGGCTCGCTAGGGTCTGCAGCCATGGGAACGAGCGGCCGCTATGCCAAGGGTGAGGCCAAACGCCAGGAGATCCTCGAAGTGGCGTTGGCGCTGATCGCCGAGCACGGTTTCAAGAAGTCGACGCTGCGCGAGATCGGCGCGGCGGTCGGTCTCAGCAACGCCGGCGTGCTCCACTACTTCGGGTCGAAGGAGAAGCTCTTCGCCGAGGTGCTGCGGCTCCGGGATCAGGCGCCGCACGAGCCCAGCGATCCGTTCCGGATCGACGACTTCGTCGAGGTGATCGCCCGCAACGGCGACGTGCCGGGCCTGGTGCACCTGTTCGTGTCGCTGTCGGCCGAGGCCGTCGAGCCCGACCACGGGGCCCACGACTTCTTCGTCGGTCGCTACGAGGCGGTGCGTCGTCGGGCGGCCGATGCGGTGCGCGTCGAGATCGCCGAGGGGCGCTGGTCGGACGACGTCGACCCCGATCGGCTGGCGGTGATCCTCATCGCCCTCGCGGATGGCCTGCAGCTGCAGTGGTTGCTCGACGACTCGGTCGACATGGCCGATCACCTGGCCTACCTCGTCGACCTGGTCGGCGGCCGTCGCTGAGGTCGGTCAGCTCCCGAGCGTCGACGCGCGAGGTGCCAGCGAGGGGCGGAACGCCACGTGCTGGTGCTCGTGGTCGTCGTCGGAGCACTCCTCGATCAGGAGCTTGGTGGCCGTCGTGCCGAGCATGCGGGTGGGCTGGCGCACCGAGCTGAGGGGCACGGGGAGCATGGCGGCCATCGGCACGTCGTCGTAGCCGATCAGCGCGATGTCGTCCGGAATGGCGACCCCGGCGTTGACGAATTCGCGGTAGAGCCCGATGGCGATCGGGTCGTTGGCGGCGAACACGGCGTCGAAGCCGCCGTCGAGGATCGCTCGGGCTGCGTCGCTGCCGTCGTCGAGGGCCTCGAGTGAGACCTGGAGCTCCTCGATCGCGACCGCGTCTGCCTCCGGGTGTTGCTCGGCGGCGCGTCGCAGGCCGGCGAGGCGATCGTCGAAGGGGCGGAACGGGACGTCGATCGTGACGTAGGCGATGTGTCTCCGACCGAGTTCGAGCAGGTGGGAGCCCACCAGCCACCCGCCGCGTTCGTCGTCGACGCCGACCGAGCAGTGGTCGAAGGTGCCCTCGGCCTCGTCGACCAGCACCACCTTGGTGCCCCGTGATCGGAGCTTGTCGAGCTGCTCGTTCACCCCGGGCAGGGTGGAGCCACTGGCCAGCACCCCGGTCACCTGTTGCTCGGCCAGGAAGTCGATCTGACGGATCAGTCGAGCGGTCGAGCGGGCGGCGTCGCACAACAGCACCGAGTAGCCGTACTCCTCGGCGGTCTCCTGGGCGCCCTGGGCCAGGTTTCGCAGGAACGGGTTCTCGATGTCGGCGATCAGCAGGCCGAGCGCGTAGTTGTCGAGGATCCGGAGCCGGCTGGCCGAGGCGTTGCGCACGTAGCCGACGGCATCGATCGTCTCGAGGACCTTGCGACGGGTCGCCGGTGCCACCCGCTCGGGACGGTTCAGCACGTTCGACACCGTCGCCGGTGAGACCCCGGCGGCGGCGGCGACGTCCTTGATGCTCACCACCCCGGTGGTGCGATCGGCTGGTCCGCTCACGTGCTCCCTTTCGGCTGCAACCTTCGCAGCCTGACCATCATGTCAGACACGTTGACGAATATTAAATCGTTTTACAACTGTTTGAACCAGCGCTAAGGTCGGCGCCGCATTGGGCAGCGGGGGGTGGACCGCACCGTTCCGGGTGCAGCCCTCGGATGCCTGACGAGACACAAGGGGAGAAGAAACCTTGAACAGCAAGTGGAAACTGTTGCTGGCGACGTTGCTGTCGCTGGCGCTGGTGGCCGCCGCGTGCGGCGGGAGCAGCAGCGACGGAGGCTCCGAGAACGAGGAGTCGTCCGGCGAGTCGGGTTCGAGCGACAGCGGCGACGAGACGTCGACCGACGCCGGATCCGGCGAGCGGGGCGAGAGCCTCACGATCGGCACCCTCAACTACCCGTCGACCTGGGCCGTCAACGGCTCGGAGTACGGCAACATGGCGCACTACTACCAGGCCGCCTACGACGGCCTCGTGCGGATCAGCGCCGACGGCTCGACCATCGAGCCGTGGCTCGCCACCGAGTGGTCCTGGAACGACGATCTCACCGTCCTCACCATGACGCTGCGTGACGACGTCACCTTCCACGACGGCACCGCCCTCGACGCGGAGGCCGCCGCCGCCAGCCTGAACCGCTTCGGCACCGGCACCTCGCCCGACGCCTCGAACCTCGCGTCGATGGACAGCGCCGTGGCCCTCGACGCCACGACGCTCGAGATCACGCTGTCGGTCCAGGACCCCGCGTTCATGAACTTCCTGGCCCGCAACGCCGGCCTCGTGCAGAACCCGGCCTCGTTCGACAGCGGCACCGAGTCGACCGTGCCGGCCGGTTCCGGCCCCTACATCCTCGACGCCGACCGGACGGTCGCCGAGTCGACCTACACCTTCACGGCCAACCCCGACTACTGGGCCCCGGAGACGATCCACTACGACGAGCTCGTGCTGCGTCCGATCACCGACCCGACCGCCATGGTCAACGCCATCAAGGCCGGCGAGATCAACGCCGGCAACCTGCTGAGCAACGACGTGGTGCCCGAGGTCGAGGCCGCCGGCTGGGACCTCCACACCCAGGAGCTCGACTGGGTCGGCCTGACCCTGGTCGACCGCGACGGCTCGATGGGCACCCCGCTCAGCGACGTCCGGGTGCGCCAGGCGATCAACATGGCCCTCGACAACGAGGCCGTGCTCAACGCCTACGGCGCCGGCTACGGCACCGTCACCACCCAGGTGTTCAACACCTCGAGCCCGGCCTTCGACGCCGCCCTCGACGAGCGGTACCCCTACGACATCGAGGCCGCCCAGGCCCTGATGGCCGAGGCCGGCTACGCCGACGGGTTCACCCTGCAGATGCCGTCGGTCTCGGCGCTCGGTGAGGCCGTGTTCGCGATCATCGCCGACTCCCTCGCCGACATCAACATCACGGTCGAGTACACCGAGGTGGCGATCGCGTCGTTCTTCGACGAGATCCTGGCCCCGAACTACCCGGCCTACTTCATGATCCTCGAGCAGAGCGCCAACGACTGGCAGGCCATCAAGTTCCTGGTGTCGCCCGACGCCGTGTGGAACCCCAGCGGCTACACCGACGAGACCGCCTCGTCGCTGATCGAGCAGATCCAGGTCGCTCCGGAGGACGAGCGCGACGCCCTCGTCGCCGAGCTCGGTGCCCACGTGACCGAAGAGGCGTGGTTCGCCCCCTTCTACCGCAACGTGGCCCACTTCGCGACCGACGCCGACACCGACGTCACCGTCCAGATCGGCAACGCCGTGCCGTACCTGTGGCTGTTCACCCCGCAGGGCTGACCACCGCCACACGGCTGACGCCTCACGAGTGATCGTGGGTCGGGGACGGCGCCCGCCGTCGTCCCCGGCCCTCGCTCACCGAGTCACCGAGTCATCGACCACCACCGCAAAGCAGCACCGTCATGAAGTCCTTCATCGCAAAACGGGTCGCCTCCGGCGTCGTCCTGATCGTGGCGATCTCGACCGTGGCCTTCCTCCTGCTCACCCTCGGGGCCGGCAACGTCGGCCGGACGAAACTCGGGGTGAACGCCACCCAGGAGCAGGTCGCCCAGTACAACGAGGACCTCGGGCTCAACCGCCCGGTGATGACCCAGTACGCCGACTGGGCGACGAGCGCCGTCACCGGCGACCTCGGCGACTCGTGGTTCGGGCCCGAGACGGTGGTCAACACCCTCCGCAACCGGTTCCCCGTGACGATCACGATCGTGCTGGGGTCGCTGGTCCTGGCCGCGATCCTGGCGGTGATCCTCGGCGTGGCGGCCGCGGTGATCGGCGGGCTCCTCGACCGCAGCGTGCAGATGCTCGGCCTGATCGGCTTCGCCGTGCCGGGCTTCCTGATCGCCTACCTGCTGGTGACGATCTTCTCGATCCGGCTCGGCTGGTTCCGGGCCACCGGCTACACCCCGTGGTCCGACTCACCGGTCGACTGGTTGCGGTCGATCGCCCTGCCGGTCATCTCGCTGTCGTTCGCCTCGCTGGCGAGCCTCTCGCTGCAGATTCGGGGCTCGGTGCGCGACGGACTCGACCACGACTACGTGCGAACCCTCCGCAGCCGAGGGCTGGGGGAGCGGCGGGTGCTCTACAAACACATCCTCCGCAACGCCGCCGGCCCCGCCCTGTCGATCGCCGGCGTGCAGTTCATCGGGCTCCTCGGCGGTGCCGTGATCATCGAGCAGATCTTCTCGATCCCCGGGCTCGGGCAGATCGCCGTCAACTCGGCCACCAACGGCGACGTGCCGCTGGTGATGGGGCTCGTGGTGCTCACCGCGATCCTCGTCGTCGCGGTGAACCTGCTGATCGACCTGGTGACCGCCTGGCTCAACCCGAAGGTGCGTCTGTCATGACCAACCCACCCCTCGTGCTCCGCCTGGCCCGCTCGGTCTCGGGCGGCCTGTCGCTCACGTGGATCGTGATCGTCCTGTTCGTCGCCGCCTTCGGTCGCTTCATCGCGCCGATGGACGCGGACGCCACCGACGCCCGCAACGTGCTCGCCGGCCCGAGTTGGGACCACTGGCTCGGCACCGACTCGGCCGGTCGCGACGTCTTCTCCCGACTCCTGGTCAGCACCCAGAACAGCATCCTCGCCGTGCTGCTGTCGGTGGTCGTCGCCGTCGTCATCGGCGTCGCCGCCGGCCTGATCGCCGGCTACTTCGGTGGCTGGTTCGATCAACTGTCGAGCTGGGTGGTCAACCTGATCATGGCGATGCCCGGCATCGTCGTCCTCCTCGCCGCCCGTTCGGTGCTCGGCAGCTCGGTGTTCGTGGCGATGGGCATCTTCGGCGTCCTGATCGCGCCGTCGTTCTTCCGCCTGGTGCAGACGACCGTGCGGTCGGTCCGCAACGAGCTCTTCGTCGACGCCGCCCGCGTGGCCGGCATCAGCGACGGCCGCATCATCGCCCGCCACGTGCTGCGGGTGGTGCGGGGCCCGATCGTGATCCAGACGGCGATCGTCTCGTCGATCGCCATCGCCGTCCTGGCCGGCCTGGCCATCCTCGGGTTCGGCGACATCAACTCGCCGAGCTGGGGGTCGCTGCTCAGCGACGGCTTCTCCAAGATGTTCCGCCAGCCGTGGCTGCTGCTGTGGCCGAGCCTGGTGATCGCCTTCACCTCCCTGGCGCTGGCCACACTCGGCAACGCCCTGCGCGACGCCCTCGAGGGCGGCGTGCGCAACGTCGGGGCCACGAAGGTGAAGACGCTGGTCGACGACGGGGTGATCGAGCTCCGCGACGACGAGGCGGCCACGATCGTGCACACCGACGAGCACCCCCTCGAGCCGCTGCTCACCGTCGACGGTCTCGTCGTCGGCTACCCCGACGGGGCCGGCGGCTGGACCCGGGTGGTGCGCGGCGTCGATCTCGAGGTCGGCAAGGGCGAGGTGCTCGGCCTGGTCGGCGAGTCGGGGTCGGGCAAGAGCCAGACCGCCTTCGCGGTGCTGGGCCTGCTCAGCGTCGGCGGCCGGGCGCTCGGCGGTTCGGTCGTCTTCGACGGCGCCGACCTGCTCGGCGACGAGGCCGCCCAGTCGGCGGCCCGCGGACGCCGGATCTCCTACGTGCCCCAGGAGCCGATGTCGAACCTCGACCCGTCGTTCACGATCGGTTCCCAACTCGTCGAGCCGATGCGGGTCTGCCTCGGGATGAGCAAGGCCGACGCCACCGCCAGGGCGCTCGAGCTCCTCGCTCGGGTCGGGATCCCCGAACCCCGCCGGGTCTTCGACTCCTACCCCCACCAGGTGTCGGGCGGCATGGCCCAGCGCGTCCTGATCGCGGGTGCCGTCGCCGGCGAGCCCGATCTGATCATCGCGGACGAGCCGACGACGGCCCTCGACGTGACCGTGCAGGCCGAGATCCTCGACCTGCTGCGCGACCTCCAGGCCGACCTGGGCACCTCGATCCTGTTGGTCACCCACAACTTCGGCGTCGTCGCCGACCTCGCCGATCGGGTGGCGGTGATGCAGCACGGCCGCATCATCGAGCAGGGCCCCGTGCGGAAGATCTTCCAGGAGGCCCGACACCCCTACACCCAGTCGCTGCTCGACGCGATCCTCGACAGCGAGTCGGTGCGAGCGGAGTACCTCCGAGCCGGTGGCACGAACGAGAAGGCGGTGGCGCGATGACGCTCCTCGATGTGGACCAGGTCGACGTCACCTACGCCGGGCGCGGTCGCAAGGGCGGCGTGAAGGTCCTCCACGGCGTGAGCCTCGACGTCCGCCCCGGCGAGACGGTCGGCCTGGTCGGCGAGTCGGGTTCGGGCAAGACCACGCTCGGGCGCGCCGTGCTGGGTCTCGCCCCGGTCACCGCCGGGTCGATCACCCTCGACGGACGCGACATCACCCACGCCTCCCGCAAGGAGCGCCGCGAGCTCTCCAGCGAGGTGCAGGTGGTGTTCCAGGACCCGTACTCGTCGCTGAACCCGGCGATGACGATCGAACAGATCCTCGCCGAACCGCTCACGGTGCGGAACGTCGGCAAGGACGAGGCCCGCGACCGGGTCCGGACCCTGCTGCGCGACGT
>JBPEXC010000309.1:0-5048 GCA_052032035.1 Acidimicrobiales bacterium
GCGGGTGCACAGCATTCAGAGGGCGGAGTTCAGAGGACGGCGTTCAGAGGACGGCGTTCACGAGGGCTCAGCCGTCACGGCTCCACCGCGTTCCGTCCGGACGCGACACAGCCCGCCGCGACCGGTCCGGTGACGGAGTGCGGTGCGGCGGGCTGTGGTCGGAGGAGGAACGTCGGCCCGGCGGGGAGAGTCGCGGGGCCGACGTGAGAATCGTGGGTCGACGTCAGTCGTCGACGGTGGCGAGGGCCGCTTCACGCGGCAGGTCGCCGGCGGCGGCCTCGCGGGCGGCCTGGGCGAGTCGCTCGGCCCGGCGGGCCTTGAGGATGCGGCGGCGCTGACGCTCCGATGCGCCGCCCCAGACGCCGTGGTCGACGCGATGCTCCAGGGCGTATTCGAGGCAGGGGCCCTTGGCCGGGCAGGTGGCGCAGATCTCCTTGGCCACTTCCACGCCCACGCCGTCGCTCGGGAAGAACACGGCCGGGGGGTGGTTGTTGCAGTTGCCGGAGGCCATCCAAGTGGTGTCCATGGTTAGAGAGACGTTCGGGAGGGCCAAATGGTTCCCGATTTGGGCGTTTGTTCTTGGGTGAAAACACCCAAGAAGGGGCAAACGGCCCCCCTCGGCGGCCGGTGGTCACCCTGTGAGGCCGACCGGTCGCCGGCGAGGTTCCCCCGGGTTGTGGGAGCGGCGCCGATATCGTGGTCGGCCATGACGTACGTCGAGCCCACCGAAGATCTCCCTCCGGTCGCCCACTGCACCATCGCCTACCTGGGTCCGGTCTCGCCCCATTGGGAGCTGCGCACCCACTTCGGCGACGCCAAGATGCTCGACGACTTCTGGGCTCGGGTGATGGCCCGCCTCCTCCTGCTCCCGAAGCACGACCCGCAGTTCCGGCGCAACAAGGAGCGCGTGAACCGCGACGCCGAGCGCTCGCTGATCACCCTCGACTGGGATCTCGGCGACGAGGAGCCGCCTCGCGAGCGCGCCCCTCGAGGCAACTGATCCACCCGTGACCGACACCGAGACGACCGAGACCGGTCCCGCCCCCGCCCACGGCTCGGGTCCGGCGAGCGCGCCGGTCGAGGGCCACGGCGTGCTCGGCGTCGACCTCGGCGGCACCAAGATCCTCGCCCGCTGGGTCGACCCGACCACCGGGGCGAGCGCCGGCCGGGTGAAGGCGAAGACGCCCAAGACCGGCGTCGACGACGTCGTCGGCGCGCTGGTCGCGGTGATCGCCGAGATCGATCCCGACGGCCTGGCCCCGGCGATCGGCGTCGGCGTGCCGGGTCCGGTCAACGACGCGGGCGTGGTCGATCACTGCCCCAACATCGTCGGATGGGACGAGCCGCTCGCCCTCCGAGCCGTGCTCGAGGAGCGCTTAGGACGGCCCGTCGCCGTCGGCAACGACGTGAACTGCGGGGCCGTCGGCGAGCATCGCCTCGGCGCCGGTCGGGGCCACGACGACCTGCTCGCGGTCTTCGTCGGCACCGGCGTCGGCGGGGGACTCGTCCTCGACGGTGCGCTCCGCGCCGGCTCGCGCGGCCTGGCCGGCGAGATCGGCCACGTGACGGTCGGGACCGAGGGGCGGCCCTGTGGGTGCGGTGGCGTCGACCACCTGGAGACCTACGCCGGCAAGGCGGGGATCGAGCGTGAGGCACGCCGGCGGGCGGCCGCCGGCGAACGCAGCGTCCTGATCGACCTCGCCGGCGACAGCTCGATCAAGTCGCGCCACATCTCCAAGGCCCTCGAGGCGGGCTGCCCGGTCACGACCGAGCTGCTCGAGGGGGCCGTCACGGCCCTCGCCAGGGTGATCGGCAACACCGCCACCCTGCTCGACGTCGGGTGCGTCGTGCTCGGCGGCGGCATCGTCGACAAGCTCGGCCAGCCCTTCGTCGACGAGATCGCCGCCCACCCGCAATTCGGTGGTTTCGGCGCCGACACCACGCTGCTCACGCTCGGCCACCGGCTCGACGACGCCGGGGTCGTCGGCGCCGCTGCGCTGGCCGCCGACGCTGCGCTGGCCGCCGACGCTGCCCTGGCCGCCGACGCCCGGTAGGGCTCGGGTCGCTCCGGCGAGCGACACCGGGAGTTCACCACCCGTTGACTCGACCGGTCGGCCCGCGTGGTTCACTTGCCACGTGGTTGACTGTCAGCTACCTGAACGCTCGCGTCGAGAGGACACATGAACGACACCGAGGAGGCGATCGACGTCGCCGTCGATGGCCCGGAACGCTTCCGCAACCGTGAGCTCTCGTGGCTCGACTTCAACGCCCGGGTGCTGGCCCAGGCGTTCGATCCCGAGCTGCCCCTCCTCGAACGTCTGAAGTTCTGCGCCATCTACGCCTCGAATCTCGACGAGTTCTTCATGGTGCGGGTCGCCGGCCTGCGCGACCAGGTGGCGGCCGGGATCACCCGCACGCCCCCCGACGGGCTCACCCCCCTGCAACAGCTCGAGGGGATCCGCGACGAGGTGGCGGCGCAGGCCGTCGACCTCGAGCGCGCCCTGCTCGACGAGGTGCTGCCGGCCCTGTCGGCCGTCGACGTCGCCGTCGTCGGCTGGGACGATCTGTCGAGCGCCGATCGGTCGGCTGCCGCCCAGGAGTTCCGCCGCCACATCTTCCCGGTCCTCACCCCGCTGGCCGTCGACCCCGGCCACCCCTTCCCCTACATCTCGAGCCTGTCGCTCAACCTCGCGGTGCTGGTGTCCGACCCGAGTTCGGGCAAGCGACGCTTCGCCCGCATCAAGGTGCCGCCCACCCTGTCGCGCTTCATCGAGCTGCCCTCGGGAGTGCGGGTGCCGATCGAGCAGGTGATGGCCGCCCACCTCGGCCAGCTGTTCCCCGGGATGACGATCGTGGGGGCGTGGCCGTTCCGGGTCACCCGCAACGCCGACCTGACCCTCGACGACGAGGAGGCCGACGACCTGCTCGAGGCGGTCGAGCTCGAGCTGCGGCGTCGTCGCTTCGGGCGGGCGATCCGCCTCGAGATCGACCAGACGATGCCGGACGAGACGCTGCAGCTCCTCATGCGCGAGCTCGACGTCGACGACGACATGCTGTTCCGGTTCCGGGGCCTGCTCGACCCGACCGGATTCTTCGAGATCGCCGGGCTGCCCCGGGCCGACCTCACGATCCCCAACTACGTCGCCGCTACCCCGCCGGCGCTGCAGGACCTCGAGAACTCCTCCCAGCTGTTCGCCCGCATCCGCGAGCACGACGTCTTGCTGCATCACCCCTATGACTCCTTCGCCGACTCGGTCGCCGAGTTCGTCCGGCAGGCGTCGCGCGACCCCAAGGTGCTGGCGATCAAGCTCACCCTCTACCGCACCTCCGGCGACAGCCCGATCGTGAAGTCGCTGATCCGCGCCGCCGAGCGGGGCAAGCAGGTGGCGGTGCTGGTCGAGCTCAAGGCCCGCTTCGACGAGCAGGCCAACATCGAGTGGGCCCGACGCCTCGAGGAGGCGGGCGTCCACGTCGTCTACGGCCTGGTCGGCCTGAAGATCCACACCAAGATCACGCTCGTGGTCCGCTCCGAGAGCGACGGGCTCCGCCGCTACTGCCACGTCGGCACCGGCAACTACAACGCCAAGACCGCACGGATCTACGAGGACGTCGGCCTGCTCACCGCGGATCGGGAGGTGGGCGAGGACCTCACCCAGCTGTTCAACTCGCTCACCGGCTACGGGCGGGAGATGAGCTACCACCGGTTGCTGGTGGCCCCCACGTCGTTGCGTCCCGAGATCCAGCGGCTGATCGACGCCGAGATGGCGGCCCCGGCCGGCGAGGGCCACATCGTCATGAAGATGAACAGCCTCGTCGACGCCGATCTGATCGATCAGCTCTACGCAGCGAGCCAGGCGGGGGTGAAGATCGACCTGGTGGTGCGGGGCATCTGCTGTCTGCGGCCCGGCATCCCCGGCCTGTCCGACAACATTACCGTGCGCTCGATCGTCGGCCGCTACCTCGAGCACTCCCGCATCTTCCGGTTCGCCAACGCGGCCGAGCCCGACGAGGGACCGATCTTCTACTTCGGGTCGGCCGACATGATGCCGCGCAACCTCGATCGCCGGGTCGAGGCCGTGGTGCGAGCGGTGGGCGACGACGTGAAGGCCCGCCTCCAGGAGATCCTCGACGTCAACCTCGCCGACGACACCAACAGCTGGATCCTCGGCGGCGACGGGGTCTACCGCGAGGTCGAGGGCGACACGGTGTCGGCACACGATCGCCTCGAGGAGCTCGCCCACCAGCGGGCCGAGCGCAAGGACGTCGAGGTCGAGCCGACCGAGGCCGAGTCGACGGCGCCGTTCTCCGCACCGACGACCCCGACCCCGACTGCGCCGACGACCGGCACGCCGACGATCATCCTGTCGAACTCGGAGGATCGGTGATGGGGGAGTACGTCGTGCGGGCCGCCGGCTGTGTCGTGTTCCGACCCGGCGCCGACGGACCCGAACTGCTCGTCGTCCACCGGCCGCGCTACGACGACTGGTCGTTCGCGAAGGGCAAGCTCGACCCGGGCGAGACCGATCTCGAGTGCGCTCGCCGCGAGGTCGAGGAGGAGACCGGGATCACCGGACTGGTCGGACCCGAGCTCCCCACGATCGACTACGTCGACAACAAGGGCCGCCCCAAGGCGGTGCGTTACTGGGTGCTGCGGGCGGTCGGCGGAGCCGGCGACGGCGACTTCGTGGCCAACGACGAGGTCGACTCGGTGCGGTGGTTGCCGGCCGAGGCGGTGGCTCCGCTGTTGACCTACGACCACGACCGCGCCCTGGTGTCGGCGTTCGAGGCCGTCGACGCCGCGGTGCTCGACGCGATCTCGTGACCGGCTCGTCGTGACCACGGGGCCGTCGCCGAGCTGGTCGACGCCGGCCCGTGCCGACCGGTGGTTCAGTGCGGCCGAACTCGCGGCGTCGCCGTCGGGCGTCGCACCGCTGGCGCGCTTCGGTGCCCGCAGCGCGGTTGCTGCCGCGCTCCTCGTCGCAGCGACCGTGCTGGTCGATCGCTCGCCGTGGCCGATCCTCGGAGCGATGGGGGCCCTCGCCGTGGCC
>JBPEXC010000031.1:0-1925 GCA_052032035.1 Acidimicrobiales bacterium
GCCGCGCTCCGTGACGCCGGGGTGGCGCCCGGCGACCGGGTCGCCGTGGTGGTCCCGCGAGGCGTCGCCCTGCCGGTCGCCGTCGTGGCGGTCTGGCGCTGTGGCGCGGCCTACGTCCCGATCGACGTGGCCCAGCCGGCCGAACGGATGGCGGCGATGTCTCGCACGGCCGGCGTCGCAGTCGCCGTCGTCGGCGACGAGGTGCCTGCGGGCCTGGCAGCCTTGACGACGGTGGCGGTCGCGGCCGACGAGCCCCAACGCGCCGCGGCGTCGCCGACCCACCGACCCGAGACGCCGGCCGGTGCCGAGGCCTACGTCATCTTCACCTCGGGGTCGACCGGCACCCCGAAGGCGGTCGCGATCGGTCACGACAACCTGGCCGCCAGCACCGCCGCCCGTCGCGCCTTCTACCCCGAGCCGGTCGAGGCGTTCCTGCTGGTGTCGTCCGCCGGGTTCGACAGCTCCGTCGCCGGCCTGTTCGGCACCCTGGTCGACGGCGGCACCCTCGTCGTGCCGACCGAGGACGAGGTCCACGACGTCGATCGCCTCGTCGGCCTGCTCGTCGAGCACGAGGTGTCCCACGTGCTGTGCGTCCCGTCGCTGTGGGCGGCGGTGTTGACCCGGGCCGATCGTCTCCCGTCGCTCCGCGCCGCCATCGTGGCGGGGGAGCGCTGCGAACCGTCGGTGGTGGCGAGCCACCTGGCCGGTGTCGACGCAGGGCGGTGGTCGGCGACGATCGTCAACGAGTACGGGCCGAGCGAGGCGACGGTGTGGTGCAGCGCCCACGTCGCCGGTCCGAGCGACCTCGAGCGGGGTTCGATCCCGATCGGGCGCCCGATCCCCGGCGTGACGTTGCGGGTCGTCGACGAGGCCGGTGCGACCCGGCCGGTCGGGGTGACCGGCGAGCTGGCCGTGCTCGGCCCCACGGTCGCGGCCGGCTACCTGCGTGAGGGCGACCCCGCCGACCTCGACGGCGGCGGCCGATTCGTCGAGCTCCCCGATGGGCGGGCCGCGTATCGCACCGGCGACCGCGCCGTGATGGACCGCTCCGGGCTCGTGACCTTCCTCGGCCGGGTCGACGACCAGCTGTCGCTCGGCGGCGTCCGGGTCGAGCCCGCCGAGGTCGAAGCCGTGATCGCCGGCGTGTCCGGCGTCGGTGCCGTCGCCGTCGTCGCCGACGGTCGCTCCCTGCGGGCGGTCATCGAACCGATCGCAGACCGCACCGTCGATCTCGACGAGGTGCGCTCGGCGTGCGCCCGTCACCTCCCGGTCGCCCTGCGGCCCGCCGGGTTGGAGCTGATCGGACGCCTGCCCCGCACCCGCAACGGCAAGGTCGACCGAGCGGCCCTCACGGCGGCCGACCACGACAGTGTCGCAGCAGGTGGCGTCGCGCCTGGTGGCCGCGCAGCGGGTGATCCCGCGGCCACGGCCGCTGCGACGGGCGTCGCCCCCGGGCCGGTCGAGGTCGACGGCCCGATCCTGTCGGCCTGGCGGCGGGTCTTCCGGCGTCGACCCGTCGGCCCCGACGACGACTTCTTCGCCCTCGGTGGCGACTCGCTGCGGGCGGTCGAGTTGGTGATGGAGCTGGAGGCGGCGACCGGCGCCCAGCTGTCGATCGGCCGCCTCTACGAGCTGCGCACGCCGCGCCTGATGGCGGCGGCGCTCGCGCCGGCGCCGGTGTCGGCGGCCGGGGACGCGACCGGCGACCTGGTCGAGTGGATGCGGCGGGACGGAACGGACCTGCCGCTCGTGCTCCTGCCGCCCGGCGGCGGCAACCTGCTGCGCTACGCCGACCTCGTCGACGCCCTGCCCACATCGGTCCCGGTCCTCGGGCTGCGCCTTCCCGGCGCCGATGCCCGTAGCGAACCCCTCGCAACGATCGAGGCCCAGGCCGAGCGCCTCGTCGCCGAGCTGCGGGCTGCGCA
>JBPEXC010000310.1:0-8289 GCA_052032035.1 Acidimicrobiales bacterium
GCCCCGACGACGGTCCCTCGACCGGCGACGATGCGGCGATCGGCGACGATGCTGCGCTCGAGGAGACCTCGGCGCCAACCGACCGCTACGCAGAGACCACCGAGAGTTCACCGGGAGCGGCCACCGAGGTCGCTGTGAACACCTAAGGTCGCCCGCACGAATCACGTGCGGGAGAGAATCATGTTCAGACGTCGAGGTGTCATCACCTCCGCCCTTGTCTTCGCCGCGGCCCTGACGCCGGTCGCCGCCACACCGGTCGGGGCGGCGCCGCCCGATCTGCGGTTGTCGGAGATCCGGATCGACCAGCCGAGCACCGACGACGACGAGTTCGCGGAACTCGTCGGCACCCCGGGCGCGTCGCTCGACGGCGTGACCTACCTGGTGATCGGCGACGGCTCCGGAGGCAGCGGCACCATCGAGGCGGTGGTCTCGCTCGACGGCCAGGTGCTGCCGGCCGACGACGGCGTGCTGGTGCTGGCCGAGTCGACCTTCACGATCGGCACGGCCGACGTGGTCACCGATCTCAACTTCGAGAACAGCGACAACGTCACCCATCTCCTCGTCGACGGGTTCTCCGGCGCCAACGCCGACGACCTCGACACCGACGACGACGGCGTGCTCGACGTGACGCCCTGGACGTCGGTCATCGACGCCGTCTCCCTGGTCGAGACGCCGGGCTCGGGCGAGGCGTTCTACGCCGGGTCGCTCGGCTTCACCGACCTCGGCCCGGACGGGACGTTCGTGCCCGGTCACGCCTTCATCGACGGCGACGGCGTGTGGCAGATCGGCACCTTCAGCCCGGTCGGCGACACCGACACCCCGGGCGTGTTCCCCAACGACGGCACCACGCCGCCGCCCCCACCCCCGGCCTGTGACGCAGCGGCGATCACGCTGGTCTCGGCCGTGCAGGGGCCGGGCGACGTCACCCCGCTCGACGGCCAGACCGTGACGGTCGAGGGGTCGATCGCGCTGATCTACCCCGAGCTCGGCGGCATCACGATCCAGGAGGAGCCGGCCGACGTCGACGCCGACCCGGCCACCTCCGAGGGCGTATTCGTGTTCCTCGGCTTCGGGTTCGACTTCTCGTCGATCGAACGCTTCCAGGTCGCCCAGGTGACGGGCGTCGCGCAGGAGCGCTTCGAGAACACCCAGCTCGGCTCGGCGTCGATCGTGGTCTGCCCCGACGCCGCCCCGGTCGAACTGACCCCCACGCCGCTCACCCTGCCCGCCACCGTCGCCGAGCGCGAGGCCCTCGAGGGCATGTTGCTGGCGACCACGCAGGACCTCTACGCATCGAGCCTGTTCACGGCCTATCGGTTCGGCGAGCTCGGCGTGGCGCCCGAGGGCGTGCTCCGACAGCCGAGCGACGTGTTCGAGCCGGGATCGGCCGACGCCCTCGCCCTCGAGGAGGCCAACGCGGCCAACCTGCTGTTCCTCAACGACCGCGACGAGTTCGGCTTCGACAACGCGCCGTGGTTCGGTGATCCGGGCGAACGAGCGGGCGACTACGTGGCCGCCGGACTCGTCGGCACCCTCTACTACAGCTTCGGCGATCATCTCTTCGAGCCGATCGCGTTTCCCGAGCTGCTCGACGGCGACGCCCCCTACGCCGACCGTGAGGCCGCCCCGGCCCTCGCCGGCGGCAACGACATCGGCGCCTTCAACGTGTTGAACTACTTCAACACCTTCGGCGACTCCGAGGTGCTGCGCGGTGCGACGAGCCAGGCCCAGTTCGACCTCCAGTCAGCCAAGATCGTCGACGCCATCGTGTCGATGGACGTCGCGGTCCTCGGCCTCGTCGAGATCGAGAACGACTACGAGGACGCCTACGACGCCGACCCGTCGACCGTCCCCTCGATCGAGACCCTCGTCGGGCAGCTCAACGCCGTCGCCGGCGCCGGCACCTACGACTGGATCCGGGTGCCGGAGGCGCTGTTGACCACCGACGGCCTCGGCGGGGGCGGGCTCGGCACCGACGCCATCGCCGTCGGCATCATCTACCAGCCCGACCGGGCGACGCCCCTCGGCGAGGCGGCGACCTTCGACATCGACGCCCTCCTCAGCGGCGCCGACACCGACAAGAACCGTTGGCCGCTGGCCCAGACGTTCGACGTCGACGGCGCCGAGTTCACGATGATCGTCAACCACTTCAAGTCGAAGGGCTCGGCGTGCGACGACACGATCGTGCCGGCCGGCACCGGTGACGGCCAGGACGACCCCCAGACCGGGAGCTGCGACCTCGTGCGCGAGTACGCGGCCGAGCAGCTGCTGTCGTGGGCTCGCTCGAAGCCGACCGGCGAGCGGACGCCCAACACGTTCCTCGTGGGTGACTTCAACTCCTACGCCGAGGAGGACCCGATCCGCATCCTCGAGCAGGCCGGCTACACCGACCTGGTCGAGCGCTACGACGACGGTGCCTTCACCTACAAGTTCGACGGCCGGTTCGGTCGTCTCGACTACATCCTCGCCTCGCCGTCGGCCCGGCGGCTGGTGAACGACGCCGAGGTGTGGCAGCTCAACTCGGCCGAGCCCTACGGCTACCTCTACTTCAACGACGCGATCGACTCCTCCGCCTACGGGTCGAGCGACCACGACGCCGTGATGGCGTCGCTGGACGGCAAGGGGAAGCCGTCGAAGAAGAAGCAGAAGGACAAGCGCAACAAGGGTCGTGGCGGTGGCCGCCACGGCCACCACTGGCGCTGATCGGTCGATCGCCGCTGCCCGGTCCCGGACCGGGCGGCGGCGACGTCCTCCCATTCCTCCCCGTCCCCCCGGGACGACCGGCGTCTGCGTCTGGCTGACGCGAGCGGTGCTCGCTAGTCTCGCTGGTGCGATGTGACTGCGGGCACAACCCCGGTCACGCACCACCGCACCACAGGGGGACGACATGACCGATCTGGCACCGCTGCACTACCACCCGGGCGCGCTCACCGCCGAGTGGCTCACCAACGTGCTCGGCGAGGGCGGCCACCTGACCGACGGGGTGGTGAGCCAGGCGACCGTCGCCCCGCTCGGCACCGGGCAGGTGGCCGACAGCGTGCGGATCCACCTCACCTACGAGGGGCCGGACGCCGGCCCGGCCACCCTGGTCGCCAAGCTCGCCGCCGCCGACGCCACCAGTCGAGCCACCGCCACCCGGCTCGGCAACTACCGCAAGGAGGTCCGCTTCTACCGCGACCTCGCGGCGACGCTCGACGTCAACGTGCCGACCCTCTACTTCGCCGACCTCGACGCCACCGGCAGCGACTTCGTCCTCCTCCTCGCCGACGCTGCGCCCGCGGGGCAGGGGGACCAGCTGGCGGGGTGCTCGATCGAGGTGGCGGAGGCCGCCGTCGACGAGCTCGTCGGCCTCCACGCGCCGCGCTGGGGCGACCCGACCCTCAGCGAGCTCGACTGGCTCCACGGCGACCCGGCTGCCGCCACGGCATTCCTGCTCGATCTGCTGCCGGCGCTGTGGGCCGGTTTCCAGGAGCGCTACGGCGATCGCTACAGCGCGACGGTCGCCCAACAGGGCGCCCTGGTGATCGAACGACTCGAGGCATTCCTCGGCGCCACCCGCGGCCAGGACGACGCCGTGTCGACCGTGACCCATGGCGACTATCGCCTCGACAACCTCCTGATCCACCCGGATCTGGCCACCGCGAACCCGGTCACCGTGGTCGACTGGCAGACCGTCAGCCACGGCGTCGGGGTCGTCGATCTCGCCTACTTCGTCGGCGCCGGTCTGGTGGCCGAGGAGCGAGCCGCCCACGAGGAGGCGCTCGTCGCCCGCTACGCCGACGGCCTGGCCGCCGCCGGCGTGACCGTCGACCGGGCCGAGCTCTGGGACGGCTACCGCCGCGGCTCCTACAGCGGCCTGTTGATGGCGATCTCGGCGTCGATGATGGTCGAGCGCACCGATCGGGGTGACGAGATGTTCATGACGATGGCCGAGCGCCACTCCGCTCAGGCCGCAGCGCTCGAGGCGCCCGACCTCCTGGTCTGAACCGGCGGCGACGCCGATCAGTGGCCGGTCGTCGACCAGTGCCACGCCTCGCTGGGCAGGTTGATCAGCCCGAAGTCGGCGGCGTTGAGGACGAGCCACTCGAACTCGACGCTCTGCCAGGTCAGGATCGAGCCGTCGGCGCCGCTGAAGTCGACGGCGAGGCCGAGCTGGTGCTCGGAGTTGCCCGGCACGGCGGTGGGCGGCGAGCACGAGCCGGCGGGCACCTCGTAGATCACGTAGTTGCGCCATTCGGCGGCCGCCGCGTCGAAGGCTGCGATCTCCTCCTCGGTGGCGTCCGGGCCGGGAGCCGACATCGACGGCGGGGTGGCGCCGCCGCAGTGGGCGAGTCGCAGTTCGATCTGCGACTCGATCGTCCGGTAGCCGCCGCCGCCGAGGGTGATGCCGTCGGCTCGGGCGTGGGCGATCAGGGCGTCGAGGGCCGGCTCGAGCTCCTGGTGGACCGTGAACTGGCCGGCCACCGACCCGAGATCGACCTCGGGGTCGAGGGCGTCGGCGGAACGGTCGGCCGAGCGGTCGGTGCGGGCGTGGTCCTCGGCCCGCTCCTCGAACTCGGTGACCAGACCGGCGAGCTCGTCGATCGCGAGCGCCGTGGCCGCCTTGGCCACCGCCGCCCGGCCCTCGGCCGTCTCGGCGTCGTCGAGCGCCGCCTCGGCCTCGTCGAGTTCCCGCTGGGCGTCGTCACGAGCGGCGATCAGCTGGGTGGTCGTGAACGCCGACAGGTCGGCGTTGCCGAGGGTCTCGAGGTTGGGGGCCAGCAGGTCGGTGGCCTGCGAGGAGTTGTCGTTCAGGTAGCCGTCGATGGCGGCGGTCTGCAGGCCGAGGGTGAGGACGTCGAGGTGGTGTTGGGCGTCGTCGCGCTCGGCGGTGCGGGCCACGACCAACGCCGCGGCCTCCGCCAGCTGCGAGGCGGCAGCGATGTCGACGACGACCGCCTGGAAGTGCTGTCGGAGCAGGTCGCTGCGGACCCACTCGATCTCGGTGTAGGTGGTTGACCCGAGGTCGAACGTCAGGGGTTCGGGCAACTCGTAGTCGCTGTCGGGGTTCGGGACGTAGACCGTCCACTCCTCCGGGTCGACCGCGGGTTCCGGCGGCACGACGGGGCCCAGCGGAGCTGGCTCGTGGTCGTGCACGACGTCGCCGACGTCCTGCGCTGCGACCGCCGGTCCGTTCACCAGCATCGCTCCGGCCAGCAGCGCGCCGAGCAGGGTCGAACGTCGCTGCGAGCCTCGATCGCCCTTCGAGTACCTCACAGGGGTTATGTCGGGATGCGGCCGACGTCGCCTGATAGGCAATCGGGCTCACGGCGTCTGGGCCGGACGGCCCATGCTTTCCGGCGCCGTCGAGAGCTGCTCTTCGAGCGGTGCTGCGGTTCAGTCGGTGCGGGGCACCCACTTCGAGTCTGCCTTCACGTCCTCGATGTCCTTGCCGGCTGCCTCCCACCCGCCGAACCCGGGTTCGAGGTGAGCGACGTCGGGGTAGCCCATGTCCTTCATCGTCTTCGCCGCCAGCGCCGAGCGGCCGCCGCCGGCGCAGTAGACGATGTAGCGACGATCCGGGGTGAAGACGTCGCGGTAGTACTCGCTCGCCGGGTCGACCCAGAACTCGAGCATGCCGCGGGGCGCGTGGATGGCGCCCGGGATCTTGCCCTTCAGGTAGAGCTCCCGGTGATCCCGGATGTCGACGACGGCGACGCCGGCCGCCAGCTCCGCTTCGACCTCGTCGGCCGAGAGGTTCTCGAGGTCGGCCTTGGCGGCGTCGACCATGTCCCACGCCTTGGTGATCGAAGGGCCCGGAGTCGTGTCGTCGCTCATCGGCCGAGTATCCCGCACCGCCACCGCAGCGTCGACTCGATCAGTCGTCGTGGGGCCGACGCCGTTGCGCCTTGCGTTCGGACCGCTGCCGCTTCGCCCGGAGTCGACGCTCCACCGACCCCCGGGTCCGCCGGGTCGCCCGCCGCTGGGGGCGCGGCGCCAGCGCATCACGGATGCGTTCGGCCAAGCGTTCCTCGGCGAGCTTGCGATTGCGGTGCTGCGAGCGGGTGTCGTCGGCGACGACCCGCACGGTCGCGCCGAGCTCGGCCCGCAGGCGGTGACGTTGCCCCTCGGTCAGACAGTCGGCCCCCTCGACGTCGAAGACGAGTTCGGCGCGGGTGTTCGCCGTGTTGGCGTGCTGGCCGCCCGGTCCGCCACTCGGCCCGAACGACCACGCGAGACAGCGCTCGGGGATGGTGAGGGAGGGGCCGATCCGCAGGTCCACCGGCCCGAGGGTAGGCTCGACGGACCTTCGCAGTGAGTGGAAATTCCCCCGAGGGTGGCCGAAACGACCGGCCGCAGCGGAGAATGGCATGGTGGTGGAAGCGACGAGGAATCGACGGGCACGGCATGTCACCTTCGCGGTGATCGCCTTCGTCGCGCTGAACGGCGTCGGCGCCGTGCTCCTCGCCGACTTCGGCGGTGGCGACGACGACGGTGGCTTCGACATCGACGTCCAGGGCAACGTCGTGGAGGCGGAGGCCACCGAGACCCCGAACGACGACGGCGGCCCCGACACGACCGTCCAGCTCGAGACGATCAACTCGCTGCTCGCCGAGGACGGCACGCTGGTGGACGGCGAGTCGACGACCACCGCGCCGTCGAGCTCGACCACCCAGGCCCCGACGACACAGCCGTCGACCACGCAGGCGCCGACGACCGCCCGGCCCTCCACGACCCAGGCGCCGACCACCCGGCCGCCCACCACGGCGCCGACGACGCAGCCGACCACGACCACGACGGCGCCCCCGACCACGCCGCCCACGACGCAGCCGACCACCCAGCCGACCGCGCCGCCCACGTCGCCGGTGCCGACCTTCTCGATCCCCGACGGCGGCGAGATCGCCTCGTCGGTCGTCGAGCGGCTGCCCGAGGTGGTCCTCCCCGGCGACGGCGGCTGATCGACCAGGCTCGACCAGGTTCCGCCCGGTCGAGCCCCGGTGCGACTACCGGTCGTTCTCGACCACGCCGCCGCCGAGATCGTCGGCGACCAGGCACGTGCCCTCGGTGGCGGCGGTCATCTCGACGTCGCCCAGATCGACCGACGGGAGGGTCGAGAACAAGGGCTCACCCTCGATCCGCACGACGAGGTCGTCGGGGTCGGCGCCGGCGTCGATGAACTGCTGGCGGTAGGCGTCGACCAGGATGTCCTGGGTGACGCCGTAGGCGGCCTCCATGCACGAGCTCGACCCGATGACGGTCTGGGCGTAGGCGTAGGCCAGGGGGGTGAGCCCGAGGTCGGCGTCGACCCACGGGAAGACGTCGGTGAGGCGCCCGACCATGCCCTTGTCAACGTCGACCGAGCCGGCGGTCGCGACCGCGTCGACCCGGGGGCGGACGAACACGATCGACTCGCCGGGGATGATCACCTCGGTGGTGCCGTCGCGGTGGTAGACGACCTCGGCGGACGTGCCCTCGACGCAGGTGTCGACGTCGCCGATCGCCTCGAGGGTGACGGTGTCGGTGCGGTAGGTCTGGCCGAACACCGAGTGCTCACGGCGACCCTCCACCGGCACCTCGGCGTGCACCCGGGCCCGGCAGTCGAGCGCGATCGGCTCGACCCCGACGATCCGGGCCTCCTCGGGCAGTTCGAGCGCGACCTCGACGTCGGTGAACTCCGGGACGTCGACCCAGGGCAGGCCGATGGTGGCGACGCCGAGCCAGAGGGCGGCGGCAACGACGAGCGCGGCGCCACCGATCGCGCCGGCGAGAACCTTCTTCATGGCGGTGACCTTTCCTCGGCGCCGCCCGGGCGAGGGCGGGGCCATCGAGAGTTCTGACGTCGGAGGGGTACGGAAAGTCGCGACCTGCGTGGTGACTCGTGCCACAAGGTTGCGGAACGGTGAATTGTCCCACGCCCGCTGGCGCGCGCAAGGTCGGGCGCGCGACCCTCGCAGGTGCTGGGCGGAGACCGAGGAGCGGAACGTGGTCGCGGCGACACGGGACATGGCGGAGCGATACCGGGCCGAGGAGGCCCGGGACGGATCGTTCGACGGGGCATGGGTCTCGTCGACACTGGATGCCGAACGCACGGGCAGGCTGGCGCTCGCCGTGCTCGTCGCAGGTCTGATCGCGCAGGTCGCGGTCGGCGCGAGCGCCGGGCATGCAACCTGGGGGCTGCTCGTGGCCGCCGTCTGCGCCACCGGCACGGTCGCCGCTCGCTCCGCCGGAGAGCGCCTCACCGCCCGGTGGGTCGGGGTGATGACCACGGTCCATCTCGCGGCGGTCCTGCTCGGCGCCACCAGCTGAGCG
>JBPEXC010000311.1:0-3695 GCA_052032035.1 Acidimicrobiales bacterium
ACGCCGAGGTGGGCGACGACGTCGTCGCCATCGGCAACGCCCTCGCCCTCGAGGGGTCGATGTCGGTGACGAGCGGGATCGTGTCGGCCACCGACCGGTCGATCGAGACGACCTCGGGCACGATCACGAACCTGCTCCAGACCGACGCCGCGATCAGTTCCGGCAACTCCGGCGGCCCGCTGGTCAACGCGGCGGGTGAGGTGGTGGGCATCAACACCGCCGTCGCCGCCAGCTCCACGTCGATCCAGGCCTCGAACATCGGCTTCGCCATCCCGATCGAGGTGGCCCTCGACGTCGCCGCATCGATCCTCGGCCAGGACGTGTGACCGGCGACTAGGGTCCGCGCCATGGACTCACCGCTCGACGGCGTCAAGGTGCTCGACCTCACCCGGGTGTTCGCCGGGCCCGTGGCGGGGCGCATCCTCGCCGACCTCGGCGCCGACGTGGTGAAGATCGAACCGCCCGACGGCGACGTCACCCGCACCTACGCCGGCCGGGGCGAACGCCGAGCCTCGTCACCCCAGACGCCCTACTTCTGCCAGTACAACGCCGGCAAGCGTTCGGTCACCGCCGACTTCTCCGACCCCGACGACCTCGCCCTCGTCAAGGCGCTCGCCGCCGAGGCCGACATCGTGCTCGAGAACTTTCGACCCGGCGTCCTCGCCCGGGTCGGCCTCGACCACGCCAGCCTGTCGGCCGAGCATCCCGAGCTGATCATGCTGTCGATCTCCGGGTTCGGGGCCGACGGTCCCGAGTCGCAACGAGCCGCCTACGCCGGGGTGATCCACGCCGAGACCGGGGTGCTGTCGCGCCGGGGCGCCGGCGGCGAGGACCTCGAGATCTCGATGGCCGACGGGGTGAGCGGCCTCCACGGCGTGATCGGCGTGCTGGCCGCCCTGCGCCGCCGCGACGCCACCGGCGAGGGCGCCCACCTCGACCTGGCGATGGTCGACGCCATGCTCTACGTCGACGACATGGCCCTCCGGCAGGCCGGCCCCGCGTCGGAGATCCTCGACGTCGTCGGCGGCCCGCTGATCGTGATGGGCGACTTCAAGTGGGTGTGGCACTCGGTGTCGACCCGGCTCGGGCTCACCGCCGAGGTGCCCGAGGGCGCCGACCTGCGCACCAAGATCTCGATCCGGCGCCAGGCCTGGCTCGACTTCGTGCACGGCTTCGACGACCGCGCCGAGCTGCTGGCCGCCCTCGACCGGGCCAACCTGGCGTGGGGCGACGTGCGCGACGAGGCGTCGGCCAGGACGACGCCGACGGTCGCCCACCGCCGCTCCCTCGTCGAGGTCGACCGCGGCGACGGCGCGACCGCCACCGTGGTCCAGTCGCCGTTCCGTTTCAGCAACGGTGGCGCCCAGGTGGCCGGCCCGGTGCCGGCGCCGGGGGCCGATCGCGACGCGGTGGTCGCCGACTGGTTGGGTCGGGGCTGAGCGGGGTCAGTCCGGGAGTTGGGCGATGATCGCCCGGATCCCGGCCTCGAAGCCGGCGCCCGATCGGTTGCGCCGCGGCACCTGCCCGAACACCTCCATCTCGACCACGCCGCGCGACAACCCGTAGGCGGCGAGGGCCAGGTGGTCGTCGCCGGCGGCCCGGAACCACTGACGACGGATGTCCTTCAGCAGCTCGGGCACGTCGGGGTAGGGGAGCAGGAACACGAACCGGAACAGCTCGGGGTGGGTCCGGGCGTGCTGCCGATAGGCCTGCGCCACCCGGAGCAGGGGGTGCACCTCCGCGTCGGCGACCACGAGCTCGCCCTCCTCGTCGGGTTCGCCGACGAGCGCGGCGCGCAGGGCGTCACGCTGGGCGGCGAGGTAGTCGACGTGGAGGGCCGTGGTGATGGCCTCCTTGTCGGCGAAGTGCTTGTAGAGCGACGGGGCCTGGATGCCGAGCTCGTCGGCCAGGCGGCGCATCGTGAGGCGGTCGCCCTCGCCCTTCTCGATCAGGAGACGGGCACAGGCGACGATCTCGTCGGCGCGAGCGGTGCGGGGGGCTGGGGAAACGATGCAGTCCAGCCTAGCCACTCGGGGGTAGTCGCAATTTGCGGCACAGAGGTTATGATCTCAGGCGGAGCGGCGCACAGGGGCAATCTTGCCCCACGCTCTGTCCGGTGGCTGCGGAGGAGGGTCCGTAGCCCTGGACGAACTGTCGATTGTGGCACTGTCGTCCTGGCGGAGGAACAGCTCGTCCCGATCGGCAGTTCACGCGCGTCCGGGCGGCCTCACGCCCCTGCCAGCGTCTCGACACGGCGGCGAGCGTCGGCGTGGTGCCGTGCCCGGTCGGCTCGCAGCTCGAACTCCTCGGCGGTCGGCGCCACCACGACACAGGGCCGTCGCGCCGCTGCCCACGGGGCCAGCTCGACCCGGAGCTGATGGCGGCCCGTCCAACTCGTCGCCGAACCGCCCTCGGTCGTCACCCGGGGGGCGATGACCACCAACAGGTCGACGTCGGACGGGACGACGAGGTCGGCGTTGGTCAGCGACCAGGCTGCACCGTCGCAGTGCCGCCGACCGTCGAGGCGGACCGGGCTGGCCACGAACGGCACCGCGCCCGACGCCGCGATCTCGGCGGCCGGGTCCTCGGCGGTGGCGAGCCCGGCGACCCGGCGGCGCGGCGGGAACGACTGCATCGACACGACCCGGCCGGAGGCGTCGGGTGCCACCTCCTGCACCCACGAGCGGGGGTCGTCGCGCCCCGCCACCGCGGCCGCCGCCACCAGTGCGCCCGTGCCGAGGCGCAGACCGTGCACGAGCCGATCCTGCAACGTCGGCGGCGTCGGCACCGCAGCGCATCGATGGAGGGCGTCGAACACGTCGCTCGGCAGCGCCTCGGCGCCACCGAGTCGACCGGTGATGAACGCCCCGATCGAGGTGCCCTGGATCACCGCCGCCTGGGCGGGACGGAAGCCGGCGACCGCCTCGAGGCCCTCGAGGGCACCGCGGATCCACGAACCACCCAGGGTCCCGCCGGCGCCGAGGACTAGGCCGACGGAGCGGCCGCCGCCCTCAGAGGACACGGGTGTAGAACGCCGAGCTGGGGGCGTCGGGGTAGTCGGCGAACGGCCCGCAGGGCGTGAAGCCGCACCGTTCATAGAGGGCCCGGGCCGTGACGAAGGTGATCGTCTCGACGTCGAGCCCGTCGAGGTCGAGGGCGAACACGTGCTCGGGTGCCGTCGTGGCGTAGCTGAAGGCGAGGTGCCGTTCGAGGAGGGCGACCACGTCGGGGGTGCGGGGCGACTCGACCCGGATCGCCAGGGCAGGGGAGGGCACCGGCGCAGTGTGCCAGTCGCGGCACCGTCCGCGCCGACCCCGCCGGAAAACGGCACACCAGCGGGACTACGTTGCGTGGTGTGGAGGCGCGGCGCGATCGATCGGACGGCATCGAATTCCTCGGCGCCGACGGGCCCGCCCACCTCGACCACACCACGGTCACCCGCCGCCCCCGACCCCCGGGGTGGTTGCTGGCCGTCGCTGCGGTGGTGGTGGTGGGTGTGGCACTCCTGACGTTGCGCGGCGGGAGCGACCCCGAGGGCACGGCCGACGAGACCGCGGAAACTACCGACGAGACTGCCGAGACCCCCGAGACTGTCGAGGGCGACGACGCCATCGTCGAGGCACCGTCGACGACCGTTCCCCCCGACGACCGGCCGGTGGTGGTCGTCGACGGCGCGGGCCCGCTCCTCAGCGAGG
>JBPEXC010000312.1:0-1625 GCA_052032035.1 Acidimicrobiales bacterium
GCTACTCGATGAGGCGGACGGGGTCGCCGATCACCCGCACGTTCCAGGTCGTGACCTCGCCGATCTGGCCGTTGTTGTCGACGTACTTCACCTTCCACCAGCAGTCGACGGGGTTGACCCCGTCGTCGACGCAGCTGTAGTCGGCCGGGAGCTCGACCTGCATCAGCAGGGTGCGGTCCTGCATGAAGTTGTTGCCGTGAGGGTCGCGGAGGCACGGTTGGGTGCCGGACGGGGTGTTGCAGTTCTGGTCGTAGGTCTGCGTCGAGTCGACCAACGGATTGGCCAGGTCGTTGCCGCCGTTCTGGCCGTAGCCGAAGTCGGAGTTGTCGACGGTGTTCCAGACCAGCTCGATCGGATTGTTGTTCGGGTCGAGCACCTGCACGTAGTCGATGCCGTCGGCGGCGTCGAAGAGGGTGATCTGCAGGGTCTTGCCGGCGTGGACCTCGTCGATCGCGGCCAGGTAGAGGGTCGCCTCGGTGGTGCCGTTGGGCAACATGCCCGAGTCGGTACGCACCGTCATCCAGTCCCGGGCGTAGATCGCCGGGCAGGTGGGCGTGACGGTGACCGACGGCACCGGGTTGGCGATGCGGGAGCACGCCCAGCGGGCGTTGTCGGCGACACCGGTGGCCTTGACCCGCAGCGAGTAGCGGCCGCGGACGGCGCTGTTGGTGTCGTTGGACGGGTTGCGGAGGCGGATCACGTGGCGGCCGGGCTCGGTGAAGGTGATCACGTCCTGCCAGGTGGCGTCGTCGCCGGTGCCGGTCGCCGGGTCGTTGTTCCGGCTCCAGTCCGACCCGTCGTTGTTGACGCAGTTCTGCTGGTTGAACTCGGTCGGACCGGCGATCGCCGTCTCGTCCTCGTTGTCGTAGTCGTTGAGCGGCGTGTCGTCGGCCGGGAAGACCGTGATCTCCATGTCGTTCGGGCCGTTGTCGAAGCACGTCAGACGGATCTGCAGCTCCCAGCTCGCGGCCGGCAGATCGGGGTTGCCCGGGTTGGCGGGCACGTCGACGATGAAGGCGTGACCCTCGTCGTCGTACATCGGGTTGAATTCACCGTTCTGATGGCGCTCGTTGCAGGCCCGGGAGTGCTCCGAGGAGATGAAGTCGCCGTTGCGTCGACGATCGCACCGACCGTTCGACACCAGGTGGAAGTTGTCGACGATCCCGTAGGCGCTGTCGACGCCGGTGCCCAGGGCGCTGGTCGGGTTGCCCATCGGCACGGGGAGGATGTACTCGGCGGTGGCGAAGCGGGTGATCTCCGGCGCTTCGAACGACTCGATCACCGACCCGAAGTAGAGGTCGCCCTCGGCCCGGATGTCGACCCGGAGCCGCTGGGAACCGACCTGGGTCACCTGCACCTGCGGGAGGTCGGCCGTCTCGTCGTCGAAATCGCCCGGCTGGTCGACGAACCCGTTGCGGGCCGCCACGTCGACCGCCACGGTGGCGGCGATCGTGTCGTCGGGCATCCAGACCACCGCAGCGAGCGCCGCAGCATCGGCCGCCCGCTGGATCTCCTGGGCCCGCACGTACCACGCACCCACATCGGTCGCGAACGCCGTGAACACCAACATCGGGATCAACATCAAGGCGGTCACCGCCATGACATAGCCCTTCTCAGCAACAGAG
>JBPEXC010000313.1:0-8076 GCA_052032035.1 Acidimicrobiales bacterium
ACCGACATGGCGGCCGAGATGGTCAACTTCACCAAGAACCAGATCCTCCAGCAGGCCGGCACGGCCATGCTCGGCCAGGCCAACTCGATCCCCCAGTCGGTCCTCCGACTGCTCGGCTAGATGAGCGCCTGACCGCACCCGCTGCGGATCCCCCTCGTCACGTCGGGGGTGACGCCCACCGCCCCGTGCGGACCGGGCCACCCCCGACCTGACGCCTGATCGACCCGACCGCTCCCCTCGAGCGTGCGGGCACTCCCACCAACGGACTGGACGGGAGCTCCACCCCCACCACGAACCGCTCTTCACGGAAGGAACCAGCAAGAGCAATGCGTATCAACAACAACGTCATGGCGTACAACGCCAACCGCAACCTGGGCATGTCGAACACCGGGCTCGGCAAGAGCCTCGAGAAGCTCAGCTCCGGCTACCGGATCAACCGGGCCGGCGACGACGCCGCCGGCCTCGTCATCTCCCAGAAGCTCCGGGCCGAGATCGGCGGCCTCAAGCAGGCCACCCGCAACTCCCAGGACGGCATCAGCTTCGTGCAGACGGCGGAAGGTGCGCTGAACGAGGTGCACAACATGCTGGGCCGCATGCGTGACCTGGCGGTCCAGGCCGCCAACGACACCAACGACGGCGACGCCCGCACGGCCATCCAGAACGAGATGAACGCCCTCGGCAACGAGATCACCCGGATCGGCACCGACACCACCTTCAGCGGCACCACGGTCTTCTCTGCGGGGTCGAAGAACTTCCAGGTCGGTTCCGAGGGCACCGGCGGTCAGATCACCCTGACCACCCGAGCCCTCACCAACGCCGGCGGCGAGATCGACGTCAGCGCCGCCCAGGACGGGTCGACGATGGTCGACCTCAACGGCTTCGACTTCACCACGGCGCCGGCCACCGCCGCCGCCGACGCTCGCACCGCCATCGAGGCGATCGACTCGGCCATCGCCCAGGTCTCGACCCGACGCGGCGAGCTGGGCGCCACCCAGAACCGCCTCGAGTCGACGATCAACAACCTCCAGGTGACCACGGAGAACCTGGCGGCGTCGGAGTCCCGCATCCGAGACACCGACATGGCCACCGAGATGGTCAACTTCACCAAGAACCAGATCCTCCAGCAGGCCGGCACGGCCATGCTCGGACAGGCCAACTCGGTCCCGCAGTCGGTCCTCCGACTGCTCGGCTGATCGAGGCGCCGGGGCCGTCGCCACCAGGCGGCCCGCGGTCCCCCCACGGATCTCCCCCGTCACGCCTCGCGGCCTGACGCCACCTCGACGGTGACCTGATCGGACGACGACCCGGCTCCCCCGGGCACCGCACCGATCGGCCTCCGCATGCCGGCCCACGGACGGGCCGGCCCCCTGACAACCAGCACTGCGCTCTTCACGGAAGGAACCACGAAAGAGCATGCGTATCAACAACAACGTCATGGCGTACAACGCCAACCGCAACCTGGGCATGTCCAACGGCTCGTTGGGCAAGAGCCTCGAGAAGCTCAGCTCCGGCTACCGGATCAACCGGGCCGGCGACGATGCCGCCGGCCTCGTCATCTCCCAGAAGCTGCGGGCCGAGATCGGCGGCCTCAAGCAGGCCACCCGCAACGCCCAGGACGGCATCAGCCTGGTCCAGACCGCCGAGGGTTCGCTCAACGAGGTCCACAACATGCTGGGCCGGATGCGTGATCTGGCGGTCCAGGCCGCCAACGACACCAACGACGCCGACGCCCGCACCGCGATCGACGCCGAGATGGACGCCCTCGTGGCCGAGATCGGCCGGATCGGCACCGACACCACCTTCAGCGGGGCCACCGTGTTCTCCGCCACCGGCGTGAACTTCCAGGTGGGCTCGGAGGGCACCGGCACCAACGGTCAGATCTCGGTCACCACCGGGGCCCTGACCACCGCCGGCCTGGGCATCAACGCCCTCGCCGTCAACGATGCCACCGCCGCCCGGGCGTCGATCGAACTGGTCGACACGGCGATCAACACCGTCTCGACGATGCGAGGCAACCTGGGTGCGACCCAGAACCGCCTCGAGTCGACCATCAACAACCTCCAGGTGACCACCGAGAACCTGGCGGCGTCGGAGTCCCGCATCCGAGACACCGACATGGCCACCGAGATGGTCAACTTCACGAAGAACCAGATCCTTCAGCAGGCGGGGACGGCGATGTTGGGTCAGGCCAACTCGATCCCCCAGTCGGTGCTCCGACTGCTCGGCTGATGGTGGGGGGTGATGGTTCTGTGTCTCCATCGCCCCTCCTTCGCAACGGATGACGCATCTGTGTCTGCGTCATCCCTCATACGGCGAGGTGGGCGAGCCGAGACTGGGGACGACCCCGGTATCGGCTCGCCGACCCGTCGTCTCGTCCGCCGGCATCGACCGGCCGACGGACACCGACACCACCGGGGCCCACAACAAAGAGGACCACGGAAGGAACCACGAGAACGATGCGGATCAACAACAACGTCACGACGTTCGACGCAACCCGCCATCTCGCGGCATCCACACGCGCCGCCGGCTCGACCCTCGACCGCCTGACCTCCGGCAGCGCCGTGAACGCAGGGCGTTCCGGCGATGTGGAGGCATCGGTCGTCCAGCGGGCTCGGAGCGGCAGCGCAGCGATCGCCCAGGCCACCCGCAACGCCCAGACCGGCGTCAGCTTCGTCCAGACCGCCACCGGTGCCCTGGGCCAGGTGTCGTCGGCGCTCGGCGAGATCCGTGACCTCACCGGCAGGGCCGGCGATCCCGACCTCGACCTGTCGGCCCTCGAGGGCGCCATCCAGGAACGGGGCGCCTCGATCGACACGATCGCCCGCGGCACGACCTTCGCCGACGAGCCCGTCTTCGTCGACACCGTCCGCACCTACGACCTCGGCACCGAAGTCGGCACCGAACCCATCGAGGTCCCGACGATCGCCCTCGACGCCGCCACCCTCGGCCTCGACTTCGCCGACGTCGAGATCGGCGACGCCGACGACGCCCGTGCCGCCGGCGCCGCCGCCGAGCAGGCCCTGGCCACCGTGTCGGACTTCCGCAGCGACCTCGGCGCCGCCCAGGAGCGGTTCGAGTCGACGATCTCGAGCCTGCAGGTCGCTTCGGAGAACCTCGCCGCCTCCGCCACCCGCATCGCCGACGCCGACGCCGCCGTCGCCGTCGCCGGCTCCACCGCCACCCGCATCCTCGAGCACGCCGACGAGGCCCTCCTCGGTCAGGCCGGCTCGGTATCCCAATCCGCCTCCCGACTGCTGGGGTGACGCCGTGCGCTGCGTGACCCCCGCCTCCCCGAGCTGCGACACCACCGGCCGACGGCCGCACGGTGACCGCAGCGTGTCGGTCGGTGCCCGCAGCGCGCAGATCCCATCCACCGCCAGTACCTCCATCAGGAGCTTGTCATGACCAGTGTCGACGGACTCACGACTGGTCTCGACACCACGAGCATCATCAATCAGCTCATGGCGATCGAGCGCCAGCCCATCACGCGCCTCGAGACCCGACAGAACCAAGAGCGAGCCGCGAAGACCGAGCTCACCGGGATTCGCAGCGACATCAACAACATCAAGACGCTCGCGAGCGACCTCCGCCTTCCCACGGGTTGGAACAAGGTCGCGGCCACGACCACCAACGAGGAGGCGGTCACCCTCGACCCCACCTCCGGCGACTTCGCGGGCCAGTTCAGCTTCACCGTCACCCAGCTCGCCTCGCCCAAGGCGATCTACTCCGCCACCCGCTTCGACTCGCTCGACAGCAAGGTGACCGACGGCGGCGCCGTGTTCTCCGGCACCGCCGCCCAGGGCCTGGGCATCTCGTCGATGTCGGCCTCCGGCTTCGGCGGCAACCCGGTGAGCTTCGAGGTGGTGCAGGCGTCCGAGCCCGCCACCGTCGAAGGGCTGAACATCCCGATCATCCCGATCACGGTCGACGCCACCAACGACGCCGTCGACTTCGAGGTCGACGGCTTCAGCTACTCGGTGACGCTCACCCACCAGACCTACGACACCGAGCAGGCGCTCGCCGACGCCCTCAACAATGCGATCGCCGGCGACCCGGCGGCGGGCGACGCCGCTCGCGCCTACCTCACCGAGGACAACAAGATCGCGATCGCCAGCCTCGCCGAGGGCAGCGACCACTCCCTCGCCACGATCAGCGGCTCGGCCCTCCCGGTCCTCGGCCTCAGCGCCGGGGCGGGTGCCACCGGCGTCGACGCCGTCATCGAGGTGAACGGCTCGACCACCGCCATCTCCGACGTGCAGGAGGGCGCCACGGCCACGATCTACTCGGGCACCGGCGGCGAGATCTCCGCCACCCTGTCGGGTCCGATCACGGCCGGCACCGCCGACGTGCAGAGCGCCGGGTTCGGCGGCGGCACCCTGCGAGAGGTCGTCGACACGATCAACTCGACCGACGGGCTCGGCTACACCGCTGCCGCCATCAACACCGGCAGCGGCTACATCCTCTCGCTCACCGCCACCGAGAGCGGCGCCGACTCCGAGATCGACCTCGACCTCGGCACCTTCGGCGCCTACACCAGCTTCAACACCCTCTCGGAGGGCACCGACGCCATCCTGACCGTCGAGGGCGACGAGCCCTACACGGTCACGTCGTCGTCGAACGAGTTCAACGAACTCCTCCCCGGGGTCGGCATCACGGTCAACCAGACCACGACCGAACCGGTGACGGTCACCGTCAGCCCCGACGACGAGCAGATCGCCGACCAGATCGGCGAACTCGTCGAGAAGCTCAACAGCTTCTTCGCCCGGGCGTCGACCGCCACCGACGCGATCGTCGGCTCCGACACCCGAGCGGTGCTGCAGGGCAACGCCTCGGTCCGCCGCTCGGAGAGCGCCCTGCGACAGGCCCTCGTCGACCCGGTCGCGGACTCGTCGCTGACCTCCGCCGGCATGATCGGCATCGAGCTCGACCGCGACGGCAACCTCAGCTTCGACCGGGAGAAGTTCCTCGAGACGATCGGTGAGGACCGTGAGGCGCTCACCCGCCTCTTCGCCGCCCCCGGCGACGAGGGCGCCGAACCCGGCATCCTCGACCGGATCGTCGACACGGCCACCCAGGCCGCCGCGGTCTCCGACGGCTACATCACCTCCGCCGCCGAGGCCGCCGATCGTCAGATCGACGACTACAACGACCAGATCGAGGCGTACGAACGTCGCCTCGAACTGCGTGAGACGGCCCTGCGCCGCACCTATGCAAATCTCGAAGTCGTGCTCGGCGGGTTGCAGCAGCAGTCCAGCTACCTCTCGTCGCAGCTCGCTGGCCTCGGAGGCACCTCGTGAGTCGAGCCGCTCGTTCCGCCGTCCTCAACCGATACGCATCGGACGGGATGGCGACCACATCGCCCCAACGCCTGGTGGTGCTCCTGTTCCAGCGGCTCGTCGCCGACCTGGACAAGGCGCACGACGCGGCGGAGGGCGGCCGGATCGAAGCGACCCACGACGCCCTCGTCCACGCCCAGGAGATCGTCTACGAGCTCCGCCTCGCCCTCGACGTCGACTCCTTCGAGGGCGCCCAGGAGCTGGCGGCCCTCTACGACCACCTCATGGAGCAGATGGTCGAGGCCAACCGGACCAAGAGCCCGGCCACGATCCAGCACTGCCGCAGCGTGGCCGAGCCCCTGGCCGCCACCTTCGAGGAGGCCCACCAGCTCACCGTGGCCTCGGCGGCCGCCTCGCTCGCCGGGCGCGCCGGCTGATGGCCACCACCTGGGCCGACGCCCTCGACCGGTTCGAGGCGCAGCTCGCCCATGCCCGCGCCGTCCTCGACGAGGACCGCACCCCCCTGATGCAGCCGTGGCCGCCGGCCGACATCACCGACGACCCGATCCCCGCCGACCAGCAGGCACGCGCCCGCGAGCTCCTGCACCGCTGCTACAGCCTCGAGGACGAGATCATCAAGCGGCGCGAGACGATCCGGGTCGACCGGCGCCGCACCACGGTGCGAGCCCGCCACACCAACCCCCACGCGTCGTTCGAAGCCTCCCTCTGACGCAACCGCCGGGTTTGGTGCCAACGGCCCACTCATGGCCTCCGCACACGTGCCGAGCCTTGGGTCCGAGCCGGATGCTCGACCCTGAGAAGAATCCATCGCCCACGGACGGGTGATCGACGCCGACGCAGTCCCTGCGTCGACGGAATCCGTTCGTGAAGGAGAAGGCGACGTGATCATCGGCGGGAGCACCGTGCAGTACTTGGCCTCGGCCCTGCGCGGGCTCGATGCGCAACGTGAAGCGCACGAGTTCAACATCGCCAACGTCGAGACCCCCGGGTTCAAGGCCCGTCAGGTGGAGTTCACCGACGCCCTCCGCAGGGCGATGGACACCGGCCGGATGGCCGACGACATCGTCACCACCTCGACCTCCCTCGAGAAGACCCGGGTCGACGGCAACAACGTCCGCCTCGACCACGAACTGCTCGGCCTCGAGGAGAACGCCCTCGCCCAGCAGCTGGTCACCGAGGCGGTCAACGACCAGTTCGGCCTGATCCGCACCGCCCTGGGACGCTGACATGAGCGGCCCGTTCCACAGCATCCAGACCGCACGGTCCGGCATGGACGTCTACCAGTACTGGCTCGACGCCGTCGCCGACAACATCGCCAACGTCAACACGATCACCTCGACCGACGAGGCCGCCTTCCAGGAGCGCTTCGTCGTGGCCGAGGCGGTGACCGAGGGCAACCGCGGCGCCGGCGCCCGCATCACCCGAGCCGAGTTCGGCGACGCCCAGGGCTACATCAGCTACCAGCCCAACCACCCCCTCGCCGACGAGGACGGCATGGTCCGCCGGCCGGCGATGGAGCTGTCGGACCAGATGACCAACATGTTGGTGGCCCAGCGGGCCTATCAGGCCAACGTCTCGTCGTTCCGAGCCGCACGCGATGCCTACCGCACCGCTCTCGAGATCGGAAACAGCTGACATGGTCTCGATCGATCCCGTCCAGGTCTCCGGCGTCGGTTCCGCCAACGGCGCCGCCGCCCAGCGCCTCCGCCAAGCGGCGTCGGCCGCCTCGTCCGAGGCGGCCGGCTTCGGCGCCAACGTCTCCGACGCCCTGAGCGGGCTCGCCACCCGCGAACAGTCGCTCGACGCCGCCGCCCGGGCCGCCGCCACCGGCGACCTGGCCTCGGTCACCGACTACATGCTCGTGGCGGCCGAAACCCAACTCGCCACCGAGGTGACCGTCGCCGTGCGTGACCGTGCCATCTCGGCCTTCAACGACATCATGAGGATGCAGATCTGATGGCAGGCACGAGCCTGGAAGCCGTTCGTTCCAACGTCGGGGGACAGATCTCCCGGATGACGATGCAGCAGCGTGTCACCCTCGGGGCCCTGTTCGCCGCGATCGTGGTCGGCCTCGTCGTCGTCTCCCGGTTCGCCGGGCAGACCCCGATGCAGACCCTCTACGCCGATCTCGACGCCGCGTCGGCGGCGGCCATCGTCGACGAGCTCGGCGCCCAGGGTGTCGAGTACGAACTCGCCGACAACGGCCGGGTGGTGAAGGTCCCCGCGGACCAGGTCCACTCGCTGCGGCTCAGCCTGTCGGCCCAGGGCCTGCCCGACCTCGGCACCGGCGGGTGGTCGGTGCTCGACGAACAGGGCATCACCACCTCGGAGTTCGACCAGCGGGTCGGCTACCAGCGGGCCCTGGAGGGCGAGCTGGCCAAGACGATCGGGGTGATCGAGGGCATCCAGAGCGCCAACGTCCACCTCGTCATCCCCGACAACGACCTCTTCGTCGGCGACGACGTGGCCGCGTCGGCGTCGGTGCTGTTGCAGACCGGCGGGCGGACCGTCACCGACTCCCAGGTGACCGCCATCGTCAACCTGGTCGCCGGCTCGGTCGAGGGGCTCACCCCGGAGCGGGTGTCGGTGACCGACGGCAGCGGCCGGGTGCTGGCAGCCCCCGGCGAGGACGGCTTCATCGGTGGCGGCACCGGCAGCGACGACCAGGCGATGGCTGCGTCGTCCTATCAGTCCTCCCTCGAACGAGAGATCGAGAACCTCCTGTCGGCGATCGTCGGCCACGGCCACTCGGTCGTCACCGTCACCGCCGAACTCGACT
>JBPEXC010000314.1:0-3341 GCA_052032035.1 Acidimicrobiales bacterium
TCCGTGACGCGTGGGCCGACCCGTCGTTCCACGAGGAGTTCCAGGCCCTGCTGCGCGACTACGCCGGGCGGCCCTCCCCGGTGACCGAGTGCCACAACCTGTCGGCCGAGCTCGGTCATCGCGTCCTGCTCAAGCGGGAAGACCTCAACCACACCGGCAGTCACAAGATCAACAACGTGCTCGGCCAGGTGCTGTTGGCCAAGCGCATGGGCAAGACCCGGATCGTGGCCGAGACCGGCGCCGGCCAGCACGGGGTGGCCACCGCCACCGCCGCCGCCCTCCTCGGCCTGGAGTGCGTGGTCTACATGGGCGAGGTCGACATGGCCCGCCAGGCCCTCAACGTGTTCCGCATGCGTCTGCTCGGCACCGAGGTGCGCGCCGCGGTCAGCGGCAGCCGGACCCTGAAGGACGCCGTCAACGAGGCGATGCGGTCGTGGGTCGCCACCGTCGAGGACACCTACTACTGCCTCGGTTCGGTGATGGGCCCGCACCCCTACCCGTGGATGGTGCGCGAGTTCCATCGCGTGATCGGCGACGAAGCCCGCCGCCAGTGCGCCGACCTCCTCGGCGACGGCACGCTCGAGGATCCCGCCGGCGTGCCCGACGTCGTCGTCGCCTGCGTCGGCGGCGGCTCCAACGCCATCGGCATCTTCAGCGGGTTCTCCGACACCGACGCCGAGCTGGTCGGCGTGGAGCCGGCCGGCGGGGCTGCGGTCGGGCGCGACATGGTCGGCGTGGTCCACGGGTCGGTCAGCTACCTGATGCAGGACGAGTTCGGCCAGGTGCAGGAGGCCCAGTCGGTGTCGGCCGGGCTCGACTACCCCGGCGTCGGGCCCGAACACGCCCACCTCTCCGACATCGGCCGAGCCCGCTACGAGCCGGTGACCGATGCCGAGGTGATCGACGCCTTCCAGCTCCTGAGCCGGACCGAGGGCATCATCCCGGCCCTCGAGTCGGCCCACGGCCTGGCCTGGATGGTGAAGGCCAAGGACGAGCTGCAGGGCAAGAGCGTGTTGCTCAACCTGTCGGGTCGCGGCGACAAGGACGTGGCCCAGGTGCAGGCGATCCTCGACGGTGACCCGGCCGCCCTCGCCACGATGCGTCCCTGACCTGCCTGCTCGAACGAGCTGCCTCCCCGACCACGCTGCGACCCCTGACGACCCCGACGGAGACCCACACGTGAATTCCTACACCGGCACCCTCGAAGCCCAGCTCCGCGCTCGACGCGACGAGGGCCGCAAGGTGTTGCTCCCGTACCTGTCGGGTGGCTTCCCGAAGGGGGAGTGGACCCAGCTCCTCGAGGGCTTCGCCGGCGCCGGAGCGGACGGCATCGAGGTCGGCATCCCGTTCTCCGATCCGGTGATGGACGGCCCGACGATCCAGGAGTCGAGCGAGCTCGCGCTCCAGGCCGGGGCCACGCCCGAGTCGGTGCTCGCCGGTGTGGCGTCGACCGACCCCGGTATCCCGCTCGTGGCGATGACCTACTACAACATCGCCTTCCACATGGGCCACGAGCGGTTCGCCCGCTCGCTCAAGGACGCAGGGATCTGCGCCGCGATCCTGCCCGACCTCCCGCTCGAGGAGGTCGGTGACTGGGCGGCGGTCGCCGATGCGCAGCAGGTCGAGACCGTGCTGCTCGCGGCGCCGACCGCTCCCGACGACCGTCTGCCGCTGATCGCGGAGCGGGCTCGCGGCTTCGTCTACGGGGTCGGCCTCGTCGGCATCACCGGCGAACGCGACGCGCTGGCCCAGAGCGCGGTGGAGATGGCTCGCCGGCTCAAGGGCGTGACCGACAAGCCCGTCGTGATCGGCGTCGGCGTGTCGACCCCCGAGCAGGCCGCCGAGGTGAGCGAGGTCGCCGACGGCGTCGTCGTCGGTTCGGCCGTGATCCGTCGGCTCCTCGGCGAGGACGGATCGATCGACCGAGCGATCGACTTCGTCGGCCAGATCCGGGCCGCGCTCGACGCCGGCTGAGCCGGCTGCGCAGCCGCCCCGAGCGGCGCCTCCTCCGGACGATTTCTCCTGTTCAGTAGCGTCTCACGCAGAAACTGATCAATATCTGTTGGATACCTCGCCCACCATTGGCCATGGATAATTCCCCACCTCCGACCGAGACTGGAGACGTGACCGAGTGCACGACACGCACACGGTCTCGATCCCTCTCCTTCCCTCGATACGGAGTGCCGGTGGCCCAGATCATCCAAGCCAAGCTCGCGACAACCAGGCCGACGTGCAGCCACGAGCTGCTCGACAGATTCGTCCCGGCGTTCGAGAGTTACCATGGCACGGAGTGTCCGGGGGCAGTGGCACTGGTGACGGTCGACGCCGACGGGCTCGGTCGCACCCTGATCATCGATCAGGACTGGATCGAATTCGCTCGCTCCGCCCGTGACGTCAACCCCGATCTGATCGAGGGCCTCGACGTCCCGGCGTCCGCAATCCTCGGCATGGTCCCCGGCTTCCCGGACGACTGGCCCGCTCACGACCGGCGGCGCAGCCACTGGTCGCTCAGTTCTGACGGCGTGATGGTGCTCGTCCCTGAAGGCCCCAAGGCCTGACCGTCACCCACTGGGTGTCAAACTCTCACGCCGTCGCGACCCGACGGTCACCAAGGTCGCCGCCGCAGGTGACCGTCGGGTCATATTCGCAACCGCACCCTCCACCGACGGAGCCGCTCGCCCACCGAGCGGCTCCGCTCGGGTTCTGGGCGGGGTCGCGTCTCGGTCGGTCGCGTCTCAGTCCGTCTCGATGCGGATGAGGCCCGACCGCACGGCGAGGACCACGGCCTCGAGCTGGCTCCGGGCGTTGAGCTTGGCCAGGATCGAGCGGATGTGGTTGCGGGTCGTGTGGATCGACACGTAGAGCTGGCGGGCGATCTGGGCGGCGGGCTCGCCGGCGGCGAGGAGGCGGAGCACCTCCATCTCCTTGTCGGTCAGCTGCACCGGGGGCGTGGTGCCCATCCCGGTCACCTCGCTGAGCAGCGAGGCCGGGTAGACCGAACCGCCCTCGGCGATCGTGCGGATCGCGCCGACGAGGGAGCTGAGGGGCAGACCTTTGCTGAGGAAGCCCGCGCAACCGCTCTCGATCGCGGCGGTGACGCCACGTCGGTCGCCGGCGCCGCTGATCAACAGGATCGGCACGCCGAGCTCGGCCTGCACGATCGGCACGATCTCGGTGGCGAGCACGTCGCCGAGTTCGAGGTCGAGCACGACGACGTCGGCCTCGAGCCCGTCCTCGATCGCCGCCTGCAGCTCGCCGCCGGACGAGAACGCCGCGACGAGCTCGATCGACGGGTCGCGGCCCAGCGCTGCACTCAGGCTCTCGAGCAGCATCGCGTGGTC
>JBPEXC010000315.1:0-6644 GCA_052032035.1 Acidimicrobiales bacterium
TCGACGGCGTGGACGCGACCTTCGTCGACGTGCCGCGCCCGGGCCTGCTGCGCAAGCTCGTCGGAGCCCAGGTGCCCGGGCTCGCCCGGCTCGACCTCGACCTGCAGCCGCTGCGGGCCCAGCTCGCCCTCAGCGCCTGGGTCCGCCGCCGGCTCGGGGCGCTGCTCGCCGAGGTCGACGTCGTCCACGTCTACACCCAGAACTCGGTGCTGCTCAGCTCGTCGGTCCTGGCCGGGGTTCCGACGGTGCTCAGCACCGACTCGACCAACGCCGAGAACGCCTACCGGCTGCCCTATCGGGCGCCGACCCGGTTCACCTGCCACACCTGGAAGCTCGCGGCCCGCTTCGAGCGGCGGGTGTTCGGAGCGGTCGACGCACTGATCGCCAACTCGGAGTGGGTCGCCCGATCCCTGCACCTGCACTACGGCGTGGACGCCGACGACCTCGAGGTGCTGCCCTTCGGCATCACCGCCCCCGACCGGACCTTCGACCGGCCCGACCGCCGTCGCCCCCGCATCGTCTTCGTCGGCCGGCAGTTCGAACGCAAGGGCGGCACGGTGCTGCTCGAGGCGTTCGCCCGGGTCGCCGACCGGGCCGACCTCACCCTCGTCACCCAGGAGGCGCCGCCGGGACTCGACGGCGTCGAGGTCGTCGACGACCTCCACCAGGGCGACGAACGCCTGTGGGAGCTGCTGGCCGCCGCCGACGTGTTCGCCTTCCCGTCCGGCATCGATCAGGCGCCCAACGCCGTCCTCGAGGCGATGGCGGCCGGGCTGCCGGTCGTGGCGGTCGACACCGCAGCGGTGGGCGAGATGGTGCTCGACGGCAAGACCGGCGTGCTGATCGACGACGGCGACGTCGCCGCCCTGGGCGACGCCCTCGAACGCCTCGTCGACGACCCCGCGCTCCGGGCGACGATGGGGGCCGCCGGGCGGGCCCACTTCGACGATCGCTACGACGCCCGGCAGTCGACCCGCTGCCTCGTGCGGCTGCTCGCCGACGTCGCCGGCCGCCCCGCGCCGATCGGGGTCTGAGGTGGCGACGCTGCCGCCCGCGGTCGGCGCCATCGGCCGGCTGGTCACCCGACGCCGCGCCGCTCCCGGCGCCGTCGTCCTCGGCTACCACGACGTGAGCGCCGACGCCGACGGCGAGGCCGCCGACGGCTACACGGTCTCCGCCGCCCGGCTCGACGCCCACCTCCGCCTCGTCGCCCGGCTCGGCCTGCGGTTCGTGTCGGTCACCGACCTCGTCGAACGGCTCGAGGCCGGCGCCGACACCGACGGGTTGGCGGTCGTCACCTTCGACGACGCCCTCGACGGGGTGCACCGACACGGTCTCGACGTCCTCGAGCGCCACGGGGCGCCGGCGGTGGTCTACACGGTGAGCGACCGGCTCGGTGCCCCCGCCCCGTGGTGGCCGGCGGTGAGCCCGGTGATGAGCACGGCACAGCTCCGGGAGGTCGTCGCAGCCGGGCACGACGTGGGGTCCCACACCCGCACCCACGGGTCGTTGCCGGCGATCGCCGCGGAACCGGCGCAGTTGCGCGACGAGCTGGCGGGGAGCCGGGCCGCGCTCGCCGACCTCGTCGACCAGCCGGTCGACACTCTCGCCTATCCGTCCGGCCACCACGATCCTGTGGTCCGGGCCGCCGCCGACGCCGCCGGCTTCCGGGCGGCGTTCACCTTCCTCAACGGTCGCGTCGTCGGCACCGAGGACCGGTTCCGGCTGCCGCGGCTCACGATGGGCGCCCACCTCGACGGTCCCCGCCTCGCCTACCACCTCCTGCGAGCGGCGACCTCGTGGCCCGACCACCAGGTCGAGCGGGTGGCCGCCGACGCCGCGTGAGCCAACCGGCCCGTCGGGCACGACCGATCGCCGTCGTCGTCGTCGCCGTCGTGGTGCTCGGCGTCGTCGCCGCCGGGTTCACCGGGCGCCGCCCGGCCCGCCCGACCTGGGCGGAGGGCCCCGAGGTCGGGGTCGCCCTCGGGGGCGGGATCTTCGCGCTCGACGACGACCAGCTCGGCCGCGACCTCGACGTGATCGTCGAGGCCGGTGTGAGCTGGGTACGGCTCGACGTCGACTGGTCGGTGGCCGAACCCGAGGCGGGCACGGTGCGCTGGGAGGACCCCGACCGGGTGATCGGCATGGCCGAGGACCGCGGACTCCGGGTGCTGGCGATGATCGGCTACACGCCGACGTGGGCCCGACCGGCCGACGCGTCCGACAAGCACCCGCCCCTCGACCCCGGCGACTTCGAACGCTTCGCCGCGCTCGCCGCCGACCGCTACGCCGATCGGATCGACGCCTGGGAGGTGTGGAACGAACCGAACCTCCAGGGGTTCTGGGAACCGGGCCCCGACCCGGCGGGCTACGCCGACGTCCTCGCAGCGGGGATCGTCGGACTCCGTGCCGGTGGGGTGAGCGCGCCGATCCTCAGCGCCGGGCTGGCGCCGTCCGACGACGTGCCGCCCCGGGGGCTCCAGCCCGAGGGGTTCCTGCGGGCCGCCCTCGGCGCCCTTCCCGACGGGGTGCGGCCCGACGCCGTGGCGATCCACCCCTACAGCTACCCGGCGGGCCCGGGGGACGGGCAGAGCTGGAACCTGTTCAGTCGCCTCCCCGGCATCGAACGCCTCGCCGTCGAGCTGCTCGGCGACGGCACCGAGGTGTGGCTGACCGAGTACGGGGCGCCGACCGGCAGCCACGAGCGAGCGGTCGACGAGGCGACCCAGGCCGCCCTGATCGGCGATGCCGTCGCCTGTGCCGCCCACTGGGACTGGGCGCCGGCGATCTTCGTGTTCACCCTCCGGGACTCGGCCGACGAACCCGACGACGACCTCGAGGCCCGATTCGGACTCCTGCGAACCGACGGCAGCCCGAAGCCGGCCGTCGCAGCCCTGCGCGCCGCGATCGGGCGAGCCGACGGGCTCGCCGTGTCGCCCTGCGGGTGAGCGGCACCCACGGCGCCGCCGGTCGAGTCAGGCGGCGGGCGCCTCGGGGATCGACGGATTGACCACGCGGTCGATCAGACCGGTCATCGTGGCGCGGAACCGTTGGGCCGAGAACTGCTCGGCGTGGCGGCGGATCCGGCGGGCGTCGTAGGCGGCGTCGTCGAAGTCGCGCAGCGCCTCGGCCAGGAGGGCAGCCTGCTCGGCCGGGGAGCGCCGATGGGCGACCAGTTCCCCGGTCGCGCCCGGCACGACGGTGTCGCGCAAGCCGCCCCGATCGACGCCGACCACCGGCGCCCCACAGGCCTGGGCCTCGACCGGCACGATCCCGAAGTCCTCGACGCCCGGGAAGACCAGCGCCCGGCAGCGGCGGAACAGGTCGCGCAGCTCGTGGCGTTCGACGGCGCCGAGAAACTCGATGCCGTCGTGGGCGCCGGTGTCGACACCGCGGCCGCTGCCGGCCACCACCAGGCGGACGCCGGCCAGCTTCGCCGCCTGGATCGCCACCTCCGGACGCTTGTAGGGCACGAGCCGGCCGGCGAGGAGGAAGAAGTCGTCGCGCTCGGCCGCCGCGTCGGGGAGGGTGAAGTAGTCGACGTCGACCGGCGGTGCGACCACCTTCGACGAACGCCCCCACCAGGCATCGATCCGTTCGGCCACCGTGGTCGAGTTGGCCACCAGCAGCGACGCTCGCTGGGCCGCTGCCCGATCGGCGCGTCGTTGCGACGAGGCGAACCAGCCGAGACCGAGCGAGCCGATCGCGCCGCCCACCTCGCCGTCGCGGAACGACTCGTCCCACATCCAGCGGGCCGGGGTGTGGACGTAGCTGACCAGCGCCGCGTGCTCGGGGAGGCGGATCCGGTTGGCGAACGCGTGATGGCTGGCCACGACCAGGTCGGCGGGACCGATGTCGGCGTTGGCCATCACCATCGGCAGCAGGGGCAGGAGCTCGGCGTAGTGGCCGCCGCCCCGGTAGAGACGCTGGATCCGGCTCGACCGGTGCGGGAGCCGGGCGGCGTGGTCGGGCAGCGCCGCAGCGTCGATGATCGGGGAGAACAACCGGGCGTCGGGGAAGGCGACCGCGAGTTCGTCGACGACGTTCTCCGAGCCGCCCCGCTCGGTGAACCGCTCGTGCACGATCACCAGGTCACGGGCGACGGGGGTCTCGGCGTCGGGCACGATCACCAGGTCGTCGGCGACCCGGATCTCGGTCGGGGACCCTGCGGGCGACGCCGCAGCGGTGCCGGTTCGAGGGTCGGAGGTGACGGTGGCCATCACGCCGCCAGTGCGGTGTCGAGGAGCGGGGCCCGCGCTGGCTCGGGTCCGTCGAGCACGACGACGGCGGCCAGGTTGCCGCCGGCACCGCGCACGTCGTGGGCCAGGCGTCGTAGCTCGCCGGTCGTGGCCGACCGGTCGACGGCGAGCACGACCGCGTCGCCGAACACGTGCACGGCGGTGAGGGCGTCGTCGTAGGACGAGTTCTGGGTGGTCGACAGGATCACCCGGTCGGCCTGCGCGGACCGCACGAGATCGTTCGTTTCCACCAGGCGGCGTCGGCCGGTGACGTTGTCGGGGCGGGCGGCCCCGGCGGCGACGACCGCGGCACGCCCGCCGTCGTCGGATCGCTGCAGCACCCGGCCGAGCTTCGTGTCGCCGAGCAACACCTCCGACAGCCCGGGCGACAGGGCGGCGCCCACCGCCTCGTGGAGGACGGGCCGGCCGAGATCGACATCGACCAGGAGCACCCGCCGGTGGATGCCGCTGGTGAGCCGGCCCAACAGCGCGGCCACCCGCGCGTCGGCGGCGGCGCCCCGCTGCATCACGGTCACCACCGGCAGGTCGCCGAGGTGCTGCACGACGAACGGCAGGGCAGCAGTGTTGCTGAGGGACGTGTTGCTGAGGGACGTCTTGCTGAGGGAGACGGCGGTGCGGCCGGGGTCGCCGAGGTGCAGGGTCGGCACGCCGAGGAGGCGTTCGACCTCCGCCGCCGGAGCGACGGGCGACAGGCCGCCCCGCAGCTTGCGCCAGGCGATCAGTCCCTCGGCGGTCAGCAGCGCCACGATCAGGCCGGCCAGGATCGCCTCGGAGAGCGGTCGGGGACTCACCGGACCGGTGGGCAGCGGGGCCGGGGCGGAGACGGTGAGGGTGGCGACGTTGACGAGGCTCGGGTCGTTGGCGACGAGGTCGACCATCGAGTCGGCCATCGAGTCGGCGAGCCCCTTCGCCTCCTTCGGGGTGGCACCCTCGGCCGCCACCTCGAGGAAGCCGGGGGTGTCGCGCAGGTCGACGGCCACCCGGTCGACGGTCTCGTCGACCTCGAGGTCGAAGCCGCTGCGTTCGATCGCCTGCTCGACCACCGGCGGGGTGCGGGCCAGCTCGGCCAACGACTGGGCCTGGAAGCGGGTGACCGAGCCGTCGTCGTTGCGGTCGGCGTTGATCGCGAGCCGCACCGTCGTCGCCGACGAGTAGGTCTCGGGCACGGTCGAGCGCCAGATGAACACGGCGAGGGCGGCCACGAGGGTGGCCAGGAGGATCACCTTCCAGTGATGCCGCATCTCGGCCAGGTGGTCGGCGAATTCGCTCCGGTTGGCGGTGGGACGCATCGCGTCAGTTCCCTTCTCGTCGGAACACCGAGCCCACGGTTCGGCACAGGATCTTCACGTCGTTCCACAACGACCAGTTCTCGACGTAGAGGTTGTCGAACCGGGCGCGGTCGGCGATCGGGGTGTCGCCCCGGAGGCCCTCGACCTGGGCCAGGCCGGTGATGCCGGCCGGCACGCGGTGGCGTTGGCGGTAGTCGGGGTAGCGGGCGGAGAAGTCGGCGACGAAGCCGGGGCGCTCCGGTCGCGGGCCGACCACGCTCATCTCGCCCCGCACGACGTTCCACAGCTGGGGGAGCTCGTCGATCGACGACGCTCGCAGGAATCGGCCCACCGCGTTCGGGCGACGGGTCGCCTGGGCGTTCCAGGCGCCGTCGCTCTCCTCGCTGGGGGCGTTCGGCAGGGAACGGAACTTGAAGATCGTGAACGGTTCGTTGCCGAGGCCGATGCGCTCCTGCCGGAACAGGACGGGGCGACCCATCGTCACCAGGACCGCCACCGCGGCGCCGACCAGGACCGGAGCGAGCACGACGAGGGCGCTGAGCGAGACGGCCAGATCGAAGGCCCGCTTGCCCCGCCACGCTGCGGTGCGATGGCTCCACCGCCGCAGCCGGAACAGGGGCACGTCGTAGAGGTGGTCCATGTCGTTGCTGCCCACGCCCTGGAGCTCGTGGAAGCGCGGCACGAAGAAGATCTCGGCCGGCAGGGTGGCGGCGTCGCGGACGCGCTGCACGGCGTCGTAGTCGGGTTCGGCCCCGAACGCGATGACGATCACGTTGGCGTCGGCCGCGTAGGCGGCGTTCTCGAGGGTGAGGTTGTGGTGGATCGGGAGCCCGTAGAGGGAGTCGGTCGGATTGGCCGGGTCGAAGAACGCCACCGGCTGCAGGCCGCTGGCCGGGCGGTTCGACATCAGCTCGGCCAGGTGACGAGCCATCGGGTCGGTGCCGACGATCAGGGTGCGGTGGGTCACGATCCGGTGGCGTCGGGCCGAGCGGATGGCGACGAACACCCCGGTGCGGACGAGGGCGACGGCGACGAGCGCGGCCGCCACGCCGAGCCACCACGAGCGGCCGAGCGCGCCCTCGGTGGCGACGGTCGA
>JBPEXC010000316.1:0-6011 GCA_052032035.1 Acidimicrobiales bacterium
GCCGCCGGCGTCGGCATCAAGGCCGGCTCCCTCTACTACCACTTCGCCTCGAAGGACGACCTCTTCGTCGCCGTGCTCGCCGAGGGCATGCGGGTGATGCGGGTCGCCTTCGACGACGCCGCCACCGAGGTGGCCGCCGGCTCGCTCGACGGCGAGGCCCGTCTCCACCGCCACGTCCTCGCCCACCTCCAGACGATCTACGACAACGGCCCCTACACCGCTGTCCACGTCACCGCCTTCCGCAACGCCCCCGAAGCGGTGCGGGCCGAGATCGTGCCGGTGCGCGACGCCTACGAATCCTCGTGGACCGAGCTCCTCGCCGACCTGCTCGGCCCCGGCCGTTCGACCCGGGAGCTCACGATGCTGCGCCTCACCCTCTTCGGCGCCATGAACGCCTCGGTCGACTGGTTCGACGCCGAGCGCGGCAACCTCGACGAGTTCGCCCAGATCGTCACCCACCAGTTCTGGTCGGGGGCCGCCCCCACGAACGACCAGCCGACCTCCGGTCAGAAAGGCCGCTCCTGATGCAGCCCATCGCCTCCCGCATCGACCCCGGCAGCGCTGCGTTCGCCGACAACGACGCCGCCTATCGCGAGCTGCTCGCCACCCTCACCGAACGCATGGAGTTCGCCATCGCCGGCGGCCGGGGCCGCGAGCGGTCGATCCAGCGCCACCACGACCGGGGCAAGATCCTGCCCCGCGACCGCATCGATCTGATCATCGACGACGGCACCCCGTTCCTCGAGCTGTCGACCCTGAGCGGCTTCGGGCAATACGACGACGCCTGCCCCGGCGGCGGCATCGTCACGGGCATCGGCGTGGTGCAGGGCACCCCGTACGTGTTCATCGCCAACGACGCCACCGTCAAGGGCGGCTCGCTGATGCCGATCGCCATCAAGAAGCACGTCCGGGCCCAGGAGATCGCCGAGGAGAACCGCCTCGGCGTGATCTACCTGGTCGACTCCGGCGGCGCCTTCCTGCCGATGCAGGACGACATCTTCCCCGACAAGGACCACTTCGGCGGCTCGTTCTACCGCCAGGCCCGCCTCAGCGCCCAGGGCCTCCCCCAGCTGTCGGTCGTGCTCGGCGGCTGCACGGCCGGCGGCGCGTACGTGCCGGCGCTGAGCGACGAGGTGATCATGGTCGAGGGCATCGGCCGCATCTTCCTCGGCGGCCCGCCGATCGTGAAGGCCGCCCTCGGCGAGATCATCGAGCCCGACGACCTCGGCGGCGCCGAGGTCCACACCCTCACCTCCGGGGTGAGCGACTACCGGGCCGACACCGAGCGTGAGGCCTACGGCAAGCTGCGCGAGATCTGCGAGACCACCAACCAGCGCTCGGTCGACGACCGCCAGCCGTGGGTCGACTGGGCCGAACCCGAGCCGCCGGCCTATGACCCCGAAGAGATCTACGGCATCATCTCGGCCGACGACCGGATCCCGTTCGACTCCACCGAGATCATCGCCCGCATGGTCGACGGCTCCCGCTTCTCGGCGTTCAAACCCGAGTGGGGATCGTCGGTGGTGTGCGGCTTCGCCCGCATCTGGGGCCACATGGTCGGCATCATCGCCAACAACGGGATCATCTTCTCCGAGTCGGCCCTCAAGGCCGCCCACTTCATCGAACTCTGCGAGCAGCGGCGCATCCCCCTGCTGTTCCTCCAGAACACCTCGGGCTACATGGTCGGCAAGGACTCCGAGGCCGGCGGCATCGCAAAGAACGGCGCCAAGATGGTCGCAGCGGTCGCCAACGCCACCGTGCCCAAGTACACGGTGCTGATCGGCGGGTCGTACGGGGCCGGCAACTACGGCATGTGCGGCCGGGGTTTCAACCCCCGCTTCCTGTTCGCCTGGCCCAACTCCCGCATCGCCACGATGGCGGCCGACACCGCCGAGACCGTGCTGGTCGACATCCGCCTCGGCGGCATGAAGGGGGCGGAGACCACCGAGGAGGAGATCGCCGCCATCCGGGCCGAGATCCGGGGTCAGTACGAGACCCAGTCCGACCCCTACTACGCCACGTCCCGCCTCTGGGACGACGGCCTGATCGACCCGACCAAGACCCGCGACGCCCTCGGCCTTTGCCTGGCGCTCGCCGCCCGCCAGGACGAACCGGCCCCCGGGCCCGGCATCGTCTACCGCATGTAGCAGGAGCCGCTGCCGTGAAGATCCTCATCGCCAACCGGGGCGAGATCGCCCGCCGGGTCATGCGCACCGCCACCCGCTGTGGCCACGAGACCGTCGCCGTCTTCGCCGACCCCGACGCCGGCGCCCCCTTCGTCGCCGACGCCGACGAGGCCGTGCGCATCGGCCCCGCCGACCTCGCGTCGTCGTACCTGTCGACCGACGCCATCCTCGCCGCGGCCGCCGCCACCAACGCCGCCGCCGTCCACCCCGGCTACGGGTTCCTGTCGGAGAACGCCGCGTTCGCCCGGGCCGTCATCGACGCCGGCCTGATCTGGATCGGCCCGTCGCCCGAGCTGATCGACCAGATGGGCTCCAAGATCGAGGCCCGCCGCCTCGCCGCCGATGCCGGCGTGCCGATCATCCCCGGCTTCGACGACTCCCAGGACCCCGCCGACCTCGCCGCCGCAGCGGAACGCATCGGCTTCCCGGTGTTGATCAAGGCCGCGGCCGGCGGTGGCGGCAAGGGCATCCGGATCGTGCGGTCGACCGACGAGTTCGCCCCGGCCCTGGCCGAGGCCACCGCCGAGGGCGCCCGCTCGTTCGGCGACGCCGCGGTGATCGTCGAGCGCTACATCGAACGGCCCCGCCACGTCGAGGTGCAGGTGCTCGGCGACAAGCGGGGCAACGTGATCCACCTCGGCACCCGGGAGTGCTCGGTGCAGCGTCGCTATCAGAAGGTGCTCGAGGAGGCCCCGGCCCCGAACCTGCCGGACGCCACCCGTGAGCGCCTCCAGTCCTCGGCGGTCGAGCTGGCGGCCAGCCTGGGCTACGACTCGGCCGGCACCGTCGAGTACGTCGTCGACGACGCCACCGGCGAGCCCTACTTCCTCGAGATGAACACCCGCCTCCAGGTCGAGCACCCGGTGACCGAGTACATCACCGGCCTCGACCTGGTCGAACTCCAGATCCGGGTCGCCACCGGCGAGTCGCTCCCCCTCGCCCAGGACGACGTCGCCTTCACCGGCCACGCCTTCGAGGCCCGCATCAACGCCGAGGACGCCACCAACGGCTTCGTGCCCCAGACCGGCACCGTCACCCACCTGCGCGTGCCCCGCAAGGTCCGCTGGGACGCCGGTATCGAGGAGGGGTCGACGATCTCGCCCCACTACGACGCGATGGTGGCCAAGCTGATCGTCGGCGCCCCCGACCGCACCCGGGCCCTCGCCGGCCTGCGTCGAGCGCTCGACGAGATCGTCGTCGGCGGCCTCGTGACCAACACCGGCTTCCATCGGTGGCTGGTCGACCAGGCCCCGGTCGTCGAGGGCCGGGTCACCACCCGCTTCCTCGACGAGACCGAGATCCCACCCGGGCCCGACGTCGCCGACGCGGCGGCGATCGCGGCGGTCGCCTGGGATGCCCACAAGCGGTCCGAGGCGACGCCGAACCCGTGGACCAGCCTCGGTTCCTACCGCACCACCCCCCACGAGAACACCCGGGCCCTCCCCCTCCGACTCGTCGATCGGGCAGTCGACGCCGACGCGTCTGCCACCATCGAGGTCGCCCCCACCGCTCGTTCGGCCGCCGAGGTCGCTGCAGCCTCGGCTCGTCCGACCGAGATCCGGGGGTCGGTGGTCGCCGCCAACGTTGCCGGCGCCACCTACACCTTCGAGGTGGTGCGTCGCACCGAACACTGGGCCCCCGACGCCGATGCCGGGCACGGCAGCGCCGGCGCGATCACCGCGCCCTTCCCGGCGGTGGTGGCCGAGGTGCCGGTGTCGCCCGGCGACGCGGTCGGCGGTGGCGACGTGGTCGTCGTCATCGAGGCGATGAAGATGCTCCACTCGCTCAAGGCCGCCGGGCCGGGCGTGGTGGGCGAGGTCCGGGTCGCACCGGGCGACAACGTCGAGACCAACCAGATCCTGATCACCTTCGAGGAGAACGACCAGTGACGAGCAGCACCGTGAGCAACAAGCGCCGCAACGCCTACATGACCGACGAGCTCGAGGCGATCTACGACCAGACCGTCGAGTTCGTGTCGAAGGAGGTCATCCCCCACGGCGAGACCTGGGAGGACGAGGGCAAGGTCCCGCGTGAGGTCCTTCGCCAGATGGGGCAGCTCGGCATGCTCGGTCTCCGGGTGCCCGAGTCGCTGGGCGGCCTCGGCCTCGGCATGTTGGCGTCGGCCACGTTCTCCGAGGCACTCGGGGCGTCGACGTTCGCCGGCTTCGAGGTGACCGTGCTCGTCCACACCGACATGGCAGGCCCGCACCTGTTCAACTCGGCCAACGACGACCAACTCGCAGAGTGGGCGCCGTCGGTGCTGTCCGGCGAGACGATCTTGTCGATCGGGGTGACCGAGCCCGACGCAGGCTCCGACGTCGCCGGCATCCGCACCTCGGCGGTGAAGGACGGCGACGGCTGGCGCATCAACGGCACCAAGACGTTCATCACCAACGCCGTCTACGGCGACATGACGATCGTCGCCGCCAAGACCGACCCCGACAACAAGTACGGCATCACGATGTTCCTGGTGCCGGCCGGCACCGAGGGCTTCAGCGTGGCCAAGAAGCTCGACAAGCACGGCTGGCGGTCCTCCGATACCGCCGAGCTCGTCCTCGACGACGTGTGGGTCCCTGACACGCAGGTGCTCGGCACCGTGCACCGTGGCTTCTACGAGACGATGAAGAACTTCCAGAACGAGCGCATGGTGCTCGTCGGCATGGGGGTCGGCGCCGCCCAGGCCGCCATCGATCTCACCAACGCCTACACCCAGGAACGCAAGGCGTTCGGCGGCCACCTCTACGACCTCGGTGCCATCCGCCAGCGCATGGCGATGCACCAGGCCAAGGTCGACGCCGTGCGAGCTGCCATGTACCACGCGGCGTGGATGGGCGATCAGGGCCAGGACAACGTGAAGGCGATGTCGGGCGTGAAGGCGTTCGGCTGCGAGGTCGTCAACCAGGTGATGTACGACTGCGTGCAGTTCCACGGCGGCATGGGCTACATGCGGGAGTCGACGATCGAGCGCATGTCGCGCGATGCCCGCATCCTGCCGATCGGGGGCGGCGCCACCGAGGTGATGCTCGAGGAGGTGGCCAAGCGCAGCTACACGCGCTGACTCAGGGCCCGTCGACCAGCGAGTGGTGGATGAGGAGGTCGGCCAGGGCTCGTCGGGCCCGGCCGACCCACGTCTTCGCCGTGCCGACGGGGACGTCGAGTCGGGCCGCCACCTCCTCGTAGGGCAGCCCGTCCTCCCGCAGCTCGATCGCCCGACGCCACTCCGGACGGAGCTCGGCGAGACACCGGGCGACGACGACCTCGTCGGCCACGACGGTCGACATGCGCCCGACGAAGGCCTCGGCGTGGTCGTCGACGACGCCGGCGGCGCGCGAGGCGTGGCGCTCGCGTCCACGGATCAGCATCTTGGCCTCGTTGGCCGCCACCTGGCGCAGCCACGCCCGGGCCGAGCCGTCGGAGCGGAACGACCCCACGCCGTAGGCGATCGACACCAGCGCCCGCTGCTCGGCCGCGTCGATGTCGTCGTCGCTGAACAGGTAGCGACGCAGCGGCGGATGCAGCACCCGGTGGGTGCGCAGCAGCTCGAGGAGGAGGTCGAGCGCCGGCCGCGACTGCGCGGCCGCCGCGACGAGGCCGTCGAGCATCGCCGCCCGCTCGGCCTCGCCGGCAGCGGCGAAGCGGCTGCGGGCGCGAGCGACGCCACCCGAGCGGTGGAGCCGGAGCGCGTCGGGCTCGCCGTCGGCGTTCACCGGCGCCTCACTCGCTCACCGTGATCGTGGCCGCCACGGTCTCCGTGCCGCCCTCGGGGTCGGTGATCTCCAGCTCGACCACGACGAATCCGGAGCGATCGGGCTGGAGTTCCAGGTC
>JBPEXC010000317.1:0-7972 GCA_052032035.1 Acidimicrobiales bacterium
GGGTCGTGGGAGCGGACGGTGTCGATCCGTTCCCGGGTGCGTGGCGAAGAGTCGTCGGCGTAGATCTGGTCGCCGACGAAGAGCAGGAGGTCGGGCAGCTCCTCGGTCGGGGCCTCCGCCAGGGCCATCGCCCGCGCCCACAGGCTGTCGACGCCCCGGCCCTCGTGATCGAAGGCCCGCTCGAGGGTGAAGGGCACGACGTGCGGCGCGCTCGCGCGGCACGAACCCACGACGATCGCCACGTCTCGGTCGGGTGAGGGCGTGCGGATCACGCTCGGCGGGAACGACACCTCCGCGCCCTCGGGGATCGGCTCGGGCCAGACCAGCTGCTCGTCGAACCGCACCTCGTAGGGCGTGGTCGTGCCGGGCTCGAGCCCCTCGACGATCACCAGCGCGTAGCTCCGACCGCGCACCGTGAACGTCGAGGTCGACGATCCCAGGACCTCGACGGTGCCGGGACGGTCGAACTCCATCCACAGCGTGGCGCTCGTCTCGTCGACGTAGCGGAGGAGCGGTCCGAGGATCAGCGGGCCCGGCGCGGCGAGATCGGGGGCGATGCGTTCCGGATCGATCAGGGCTCGGGCGCTGGGGACGGGGTCGGTACTGCTCGGGCCTGGGTCGGTCACCGTCGTTGCTTACCCCCGGTCGGGGGACGGCAAACCGCGCCCGGCCGGCTGGTCACCGAGCCGCGAACAGGGCGGGTCGGGCGCCGAGCAGGCGATCGAGGGCGCGGTCGCCACGCCCGACGAGCTCAGAGGAGCGGCAGCCCTGCCAGACGGCGCGAATCTCGTCCTCGTCGGCGTCGAGCACGTGGGGATGGACGTAGGACGCCCGGGCGACCGCTCGGGTGTTGCCCAGAGCGGCGGCCGCCTCGTCGACCGCCTCGAGCAGCGTGGCGCCGCCCGCCCGTGCCTCGAGCGCCACCCGGCTCCCACCCCAGGTCCGGAAGTCCTTGACCGTGAAGGCAGGGCCGACGCAGGACCGCATCGCATCGTTGAGGTCTCCGGCCTGCAGGCCCCGCCGCTCGCCGTCGTCCGACTCGTACCAGAACAGCGGGTCGTCGCCGTCGCGCGGTCGCCGGCCCCGGTCGGTGAGTCGGCGCACCGCGTCGATCGTCGCGTCGTCGGTCAGCTCGACGTCGCGGGCGACGGCCCCCTTGCCGACGAAAGAGATGCGGACGGCCTCGTCGGTCATGTCGACGTGATCGACCTCGAGGGTGGTGGCCCCGTAATGGCCGCTCGCCGCCGAACGGGGGTTGCCGACCCGCACGAGGCCCGAGTCGACCACTCGCAGGGCGGCGGCCACCGCGTGGGCCTCGGTGCCGACCGGGGCGTCGAGGCCGTCGCCGATCATCGTTCGCAGGCGGGTCAACGCCCGCAGGAAGTGGCTCATCCGGTCGAACTTCTGGCGATCCCGCAGCGCCCGGAACGACTCGTGGTAGCGATACTGCTTGCGTCCCTCGGCGTCGCGTCCGGTCGCCTGCAGGTGTCCGATCACGACCGGGCTCAGCCAGACGTCGTCCCAGGCCGGCGGCACCGCCAGCGCGACGTAGTGATCGCGGGCCGGCGCCCGCACGGTCACGCCCTCGGGGTCGATGTAGCGGAAGCCACGGCCGCACCGGCGACGGCGCACCCCCGGGTCGGTGTCGTCGACGACGGCCAGACCGGCGAGCGGCGCCAGCACCGCCGGATCGTCCTCCACCAACTGTCGGGGCACCCGCACGTTCGTCATGGCGCTCCTCGTGCCCCCGGACGCCGGCGTCGAAACCCGGCGCCCTGACCCTGACCCGGGCCTGCCCCCGCTCTCGTGTGGGAGACTGGCGCATGGCCGACTACCGGGTGACGATCGCGAAGACCCGCAAGGGCTGGACCGTGCTCGCCGGCGTGGAACCCGATCTCCGGGAGATCAACTCCTACATCAGCGAGGAGCGCGCCATCCTGGCGGCCCGCCACATCCGAGCTGCCGCCATTCGCTACGACGGCGTGACCCGCCTCGCTCCCTGAACAGCACGGTGCTCACGTCGCCTGGCCGGCGAACTGGGCCCGATGCAGGGCGGCGTAGGCGCCGTCGGCGGCGAGCAGTTCGTCGTGGTTGCCCTGCTCGACGATGCGACCGCCGTCCATCACCAGGATCGTGTCCGCCCCCCGGATCGTCGACAGGCGGTGGGCGATCACGAAGCTCGTCCGATTCGCCCGCAGGGCGTTCATCGCCTCCTGGATCTGCACCTCGGTGCGGGTGTCGACCGAGCTGGTCGCCTCGTCGAGCACCAGGATCGCCGGATCGGCCAGGAAGGCCCGGGCGATCGTGAGCAGCTGCTTCTCCCCGGCCGAGATCCGACCGCCCTCGTCGTCGACGATCGTGTCGTAGCCGTCGGGGAGGGCCCGGACGAACCGGTCGACGTAGGTGACCCGCGCCGCCTCGAGGATCTCGTCGCGCTCGGCGTCGGGCCGGGCGTAGGCCAGGTTGTCCCAGATCGTGCCCTCGAACAGCCACGTGTCCTGGAGCACCATGCCGATCTTCGAGCGGAGCTCGCTCCGCGGCAGGTCGGTGATGTCGACCCCGTCGAGGGTGATCGCCCCACCGTCGAGCTCGTAGAAGCGCAGCAACAGGTTGACCAGCGTCGTCTTGCCGGCGCCGGTCGGTCCGACGATCGCGACCGTGCGACCCGGCTCGGCCACGACATCGAGACCCTCGATCAGCGGCTCGTCGGTGTAGGAGAAGTGCACGTCACGGAACTCGACGCGACCCTCGGTCGCCGGTCGTTCGCTCGCCGGCGCATCGGGCGACAACTCCTCCGCGTCGAGCAGTTCGAGGACCCGCTCGAGCGACGCGATCCCGGACTGGAACGTGCCGACCATCGACGCCATCTGGCTGAGCGGCATCGAGAAGTTGCGGATGTACTGCAGGAGGGCCTGCACATCGCCGACCGACACGGCGCCGGCCGAGACCCGGAGACCGCCGACCACGGCGATGATCACGAACTGCAGGTTGCCCATGAACAGCATCGCCGGCTGGATCAGGCTCGAGGTGAACTGGGCCCGGAAGCTGGCGTCGTAGAGCTCGTCGTTCTTGTCGCCGAAGCGGCGCTCCACCTCGGCCTGGCGGCCGAACGTCTTGACGATCGCGTGGCCGGTGAAGACCTCCTCGGCCTGGGCGTTGAGGTCGCCGGTGTGGCGCCACTGCCCGAGGAACGACGGTCGCGCCCTGCCGGCGATCGTCTTGATGGCGAACAGCGAGACCGGGATCGTCACCAGTGCGGCGGTGGTGATCAGGGGCGAGATCGAGAACATCATGATCGCCACGCCGACCATCATCAGGACGTTGGTGACGATCTGTGAGACGGTCTGCTGGAGGCTCTGGGCCAGGTTGTCGATGTCGTTGGTGACCCGACTCAACAGGTCGCCGCGCGACCAGCGGTCGACCGTCGCCAGCGGCAGCTGGTGGAGCTTGCGCTCGACCTGGGCACGCAGCCGGAACATCGAGCGCTGCACGACCCCGGCCAACAGATAGGCCTGCGTGGCGCTGAACGCCCAGGCCGCGACGTAGACGCCGAGGGCCTGGGTCAACTTCCCACCGAGGCGGCTGCGATCGACGGGTTCGCCCGCCTGCACGGCATCGACGACGACGTCGGTCGCCTGGCCGAGCAACCGGGGGCCGATCACGACGAGCACCACGCCGCAGACGGCGAAGAGCAGGACGACGCCGAGGAGCGCCGCCTCCCGCCCGAGGATCTCGCCGAGACGGCGGACGGTCACCCCGAAGTTGTCGCTCCGTTCGACCGGCATGCCGGCCCCACCGTGGGGGCCGAAGGTGGCCCGGCGGGCTTCGTTGCCGGTCGTCTTCAGCACGTCACTGTCACTCGATCTGGAGCCGCTCGAGCGGTTGTCGCTCGAGCCGTTGTCGCTCGATGCGCTCACGAGACCACCTCATCGACGTGCTGCGATCTCACGATCTCGGCATAGGTCGGGCAGCCGACCACCAGCTCGTCGTGGGTGCCGCGACCGACGACCTCGCCGCCCTCGAGGACCAGGATCTCATCGGCGTCCCGGATGGTCGCCACCCGCTGGGCGACGACGATCATGGCGGCGTCGGCGAGGCGGGGCGCCAGGGCGTCGCGCAGTCGGGCGTCGGTCGCCACGTCGAGGGCCGAGAAGGCATCGTCGAACAGGAAGAGCGACGGCGCTGCCACGAGGGCCCGAGCGATGCACAGCCGCTGTCGCTGGCCGCCCGAGACGTTGGTACCGCCCTGGGTGATCTCGCTGTCGAGGCCGTCGGGCATCGCCTGGACGAACCCGGCCGCCTGGGCCACCTCGAGGGCGGCCCACAGCTCGGCGTCGGTGGCGTCGGGCCGTCCGAAGCGGAGGTTGGAGGCCACGGTGCCCGAGAAGAGGTAGGCCCGCTGGGGCACATAGCCGATCGAACCCCAGAGCCGGCGGGCGTCGAGTCGGCGGACGTCGACGCCGTCGACGAGGACGGCGCCCTCCGAGGCGTCGAAGAGGCGGGCGACGAGATTGACCATCGTGGTCTTGCCGCTGCCGGTGGCCCCGATCACCGCGAGCGTGGCGCCGGGCTCGACCCGGAACGACACGTGGCGCAGGACCGCCCGGTCCGCCCCCGGGTAGCGGAACGACACATCGCGGAACTCCACCGTGCCCCGCTCGGGCGGATCGCTCACCGGGTCGACGGGGGCGGTGACGGTCGAGGGCGTCTCGAGGACCTCGACGATGCGGTCGGCGGCGACGCCGGCCCGGGGGATCATCGAGATCATGAACGTGGCCATCACCACGCCCATCAGGATCTGGATCGTGTAGGTGAGGAACGCCACGAGGGTGCCGACCTCGATCGCTCCGCTGTCGACCCGGGCCGCCCCGAACCAGATCATCGCCACCGAGGTCGTGTTCATGATCAGCCCGACCGTCGGGAACATCATCGACATCATGCGCCCCGAGCGCAGGGCCACCTCGGTGACGTCCGCGTTGGCCTGCTCGAAGCGCGCCGTCTCCTCCGACTCGCGCACGAAGGCACGCACGACCCGTAGGCCGGTGATCTGTTCCCGCAGCACGGTGTTCATGCGGTCGATCCGGAACTGCATCTGTTGGAAGGCGGGGACCATCCGGCTCACGACGGTGCCCAGCACCAGCACGGTGACCGGGATCGCCACCGCGAACACCCTCGACAGGCCGGTGTCGCTGCTGACGGCGAGGACGAGGCCGATGATCATCATCAGGGGTGCCGACAGCATCATCGTCGCTCCGAGCACGACGAGCTGCTGCACCTGCTGCACGTCGTTGGTGATCCTGGTGATGAGCGACGGGGCCCCGAATCGGCCGACCTCGCGGGCCGAGTAGCCCGTGACGGTGTGGAACAGGTCGCTGCGCACATCGCGTCCGAATCCCATGGCCGCCCGGGCGCCGACCCGCACCGCCGAGACGGCGAACACGACCTGCAGGAGGGTGAACACCAGCATCAGGGCGCCCATCGACCGGATGGTGCCGTTGTCGCCTGCGAGGACCCCGTCGTCGATCAGTCGGGCATTGATCGTCGGGAGCGACAGCGTGGCCGCCGCCTGGAGCGCTTGGAACACCAGGACGGCGAGCAGGGCGCCCCCGTAGGGACGGAGGAGATGGCGGGACAGGAGGCGGCGGAGTGACATCAGGTCTCGGGGGTGTGGGGGGCGGCCACGCGCCCGGACGGGACGGCGTGGCCGTGGAGGAAGAAGTCGGCGACCTCGGCCGGCGCGGCCGGTCGATCGACGAGGAGGGGATGACAGGTGCTGAACGTCAGGGCGCGCAGCGCTCGGGCTGCGTCGTCGGCTGGGCACCGCAGTGTGCTCGGCGACTCCTCGAGCAGGCGAACCAGGGCGGGTGGGACGGGCAACGGACCAGACCTCGGCGGATGCAGTCGCTCGTCGACCGCCGACAGCAGGGCGAAGACGCGGGCGGTGCGCTGCTGCAGCACGGCGATCACGGCCTCGAGCCGTTCGCTCCAGGTCCCCGGGCCCTGGGTGATCTCGACGATCGCAGCGTCGAGCGCGGCGGTGTCGAGGACGGCGCCCACGACGGTGCGCACCACGTCGTCCTTCGACTCGAAGCACTTGAACACGGTGCCCTCCGACACGCCGGCGGCATCGGCCAGCGCCTTGGACGTCACCCGCTCCCCTCGCTCGACCACCAACTCGGTGACCGCGTCGACGATCCGAGCGCGCCGCTCGACCGGGGGGAGCGGCGTGGCCCGCGTCGAGGACGCAGGCTCGGGACGGATCGGCATCGGCCGCACCCTACCGGAGTGAGTGAGCACTCACTCCCTCCCAGAGCTCTGTGACAATCGTCTCGATCTCGAATTGACTTTCTGAATGGGTTCGCTAGTTTCTCTGTCGCCCGCCGCGTCGCCGACCGACGTGGACTTGCGGGCAGTCGACAGACGAAGGGGGAAACCATGGGGGACCTTGATGGTCGCGTCGCCGTCGTGACCGGAGGATCGCGCGGCATCGGCCGAGCCATCGCCGAGGCCTTTCTTGATGAAGGTGCCAAGGTGGTGATCACCGGGACGAACGCCGAGAAGGGGGCGCGTGCCCTGTCGGAGATCGGCCGACCCGACGACGTGACGTTCCTGCAGGCCGATGCGATGAAGCGCGAGGACTGCGAGGCGGCGATCGACACGGCGATCGCCACCTACGGCAAGATCGACATCCTGGTGAACAACGCCGGCGGCGCCGACAACCACGCCCCGGTCGCAGACCTCACCGACGAGGCGATGGAACTCGCCCTCACCTGGTGCCTCTGGAGCACCTTCTGGAGCTCGCGCCACGCGGTGAAGCCGATGCTCGAGCAGGGCTGGGGTCGGATCATCAACATCAGCTCGGTCGAGGGCAAGGTCGGCAAGCCCGGCATCTCGACCTACGTCACCGCCAAGCACGCGGTCAACGGCCTCACCAAGGCGATGGCGCAGGAGGTGGGCCCGGCCGGCGTCACCGTCAACGCGCTGTGTCCCGGGGTGATCGAGACCGACATCACCCGCGAGGTCGGGCCCGCAGCGGCGGAGTCGATGGGCATCACCTACGAGCAGCTCATCGAGGCATTCGCGGCGGAGGCCGCCACCAAGCGAATCATGGAGCTCGAGGACGTGGCGGCCGTCGCCACCCACCTCGCCTCCGATCTCGGCGGTGGCATCACCGGCTCATTGATTTCGATCGACGGCGGCACCTCGCCGTACTGAGAGGGGAACAAGGATGGGAAAGCTCGAAGGAAAGGTCGCCTGCATCACGGGCGGCACCCGGTCGATCGGCCGGGCCATGGCCGAGGCGTTCCTGGCCCAGGGGGCCAAGGTCGTCGTCAACGGACGCAACGAGGAGAAGGGTCAGCAGGCCCTCGCCGAGATGGGGGCGGGCGACGACGCCGCCTTCTACGCCGGCGACGCCACCGAACAGGCGGCGGTCGAGGGGCTGATCGACTTCACGATCGAGCGCTACGGCCAGCTCGACATCTGCTGCCTGAACTCGGGCGGCGTGAAGATGACGGCTCCGGTCGCGCAGATGAGCGACGAGGAATGGCAGCTCGAGATCGACTGGAACCTCAACCACGTGTTCTGGGGCATGCGGAAGTCGCTCCAGCACATGATCCCCCGGGAATACGGGCGGATCCTCGTCACCTCCTCGGTGGAGGGCAAGCTCGGCAAGCCCGGCATCCCCGGCTACGCCGCCACGAAGCATGCCGTCAACGGCCTGGTGAAGGCGGCGGCCCACGAGGTCGGCACGCTGGGCATCACGGTCAACTCGATCCTGCCAGGCCTGATCGAGACCGACATCGTGCGTGAGACCGGGCCGGCGTCGGCCGAGATGATGGGCCTCGACAGCTACGAGGCGATGCTCGACCTCTTCGCCCAGGAATCGGCGATCAAGCGGATGAACACCGTCGACGAGGTGGCCGCCGTCGCGGTCCTCCTCGCCTCGGACGCCGGCCGCAACATGACCGGC
>JBPEXC010000318.1:0-6237 GCA_052032035.1 Acidimicrobiales bacterium
GAAGAAGACCACCGCCCGCAAGGCCCCCGCCAAGAAGGCTCCGGCCAAGAAGGCGACCGCGAAGAAGGCCCCGGCCAAGAAGACCACCGCGAAGAAGACCACCGCCCGCAAGGCGCCCGCCAAGAAGGCCCCGGCCAAGAAGACCACCGCCCGCAAGGCGCCGGCCAAGAAGGCCCCGGCCAAGAAGACCACCGCCAAGAAGACCACCGCCAAGAAGGCGCCGGCCAAGAAGGCCCCGGCCAAGAAGACGACCGCCAAGAAGGCCCCGGCCAAGAAGACCACCGCGAAGAAGACCACCCGCCGCCGCTGAGTCGGCGACGATCGATCGGCCCGTCCGATCGTCGACAGCGCTACGAGCCCCGGCCCTCGCGGCCGGGGTTCGTCGCGTCTGGGCCGTTAGCCTGCCCACCATGTCGGCGCAGTTCATCTACACCATGCACAAGGTCGGTCGGTACTACCCGCCGGACCGCCAGGTGCTCGAGAACATCACGCTCGCGTTCTACCCGGGCGCCAAGATCGGCGTGCTCGGTGGCAACGGCGCCGGCAAGTCGTCGCTGCTGAAGATCATGGCGGGCATCGACGACGGCTTCTCCGGCGACGCCCGCCTCACGCCGGGCTTCACCGTCGGCCTGCTCGAGCAGGAACCGCAGCTCGACCCGGCCAAGGACGTGCGCGGCAACGTGATGGACGGCGCCGGCGAGACCGTGCAGGTGCTGGCCCGCTACGAAGAGGTCTTGGCCGGCTGGGCCGACCCCGACGCCGACTACGAGAAGCTCGGCGCCGAACAGGCCGACCTCGAGGCCAAGATCGAAGCCCTCGAGGGATGGGACCTGCAGCGCACGATCGAGATCGCCATGGACGCGCTCCGCCTGCCCCCGTCCGACGGTTCGGTCGAGCACCTCTCCGGCGGTGAGCGTCGCCGCGTCGCCCTGTGCCGGCTGCTGATCTCCCGGCCCGACCTGCTCCTCCTCGACGAGCCCACCAACCACCTCGACGCCGAGTCGGTGGCATGGCTCGAACGCCACCTGTCGGAGTATCCGGGCACCGTCGTGGCGATCACCCATGACCGCTACTTCCTCGACAACGTGGCGAAGTGGATCCTCGAGCTCGACCGGGGCAAGGGCATCCCGTTCGAGGGCAACTACTCGAGCTGGCTCGAACAGAAGGAAGCCCGCTTCGCCCAGGAGCAGAAGCAGGCCGACGCCAAGCGACGCACCCTCGAGCGGGAGCTCGAATGGGTCCGCATGGCCCCCAAGGCCCGTCAGGCCAAGGGCAAGGCCCGTCTCAGCGCGTACGAGTCGCTGCAGGCCGAGGCCGAGGCCTACAACCCGGCCGACGAGAAGGTCCAGATCCACATCCCGCCGGGCAACCGCCTCGGCGACCAGGTGATCGAGGTCGAGGGCCTGTCGAAGGGCTTCGGCGACAAGCTGTTGATCGACGACCTGTCGTTCTCGCTGCCCAAGGCCGGCATCGTCGGCGTGATCGGCGGCAACGGCGCCGGTAAGACGACGCTGTTCCGCATGCTGATCGACGCCGCCACCGGCGACATCGACGAGAAGCCCGACGCCGGCACGATCACCGTCGGCTCGACCGTCGAGATGGCCTTCGTCGACCAGTCGCGGGCATCGCTCGACGACGACCGCACCGTCTACGAGGAGATCACCGACGGCCACGACGTCCTCGACGTCGGCGGGCGCGAGGTGAACGGCCGGGCGTATGTGGCGTCGTTCAACTTCAAGGGCAGCGATCAGCAGAAGAAGATCGGCGTGCTGTCGGGCGGTGAACGCAACCGGGTCCACCTGGCCAAGGTGTTGAAGAAGGGCGGCAACGTGCTGCTCCTCGACGAGCCGACCAACGACCTCGACGTCGACACCCTGCGCGCCCTGGAAGACGCCCTCGAGCGCTACCCCGGCTGCGCCGTCGTCATCTCCCACGACCGCTGGTTCCTCGACCGCATCGCCACCCACATCCTCGCCTTCGAGGGCAACTCGCAGGTGCGCTGGTTCGAGGGCAACTTCAGCGAGTACGAGGAGTTCCGCGAGGCCGAGCTCGGCGAGGCCGCCGGACCGCATCGTGTGACCTACAAGCCGCTCACGCGCTGAGCACAACCGCCCCCGACACCCTGGCGGCACCGGTGTGACACTGGGGCCTCCGATCCGTCTCCTCCGAGGTGACCACCGTGACCAGCACGCCCGCACTCGCCACCCCCGAAGACCACCAGCTGGCCGTCGACATCGCCCGGGCGACCGGCGCCGTGCTGATGGAGGTGCGTGAGCGCCTGACGGCGGACGGCATCGACCACCGCGAGTTCAAGGACGCGGGCGACGCTGCGGCTCAGGCCCTGATCGCCGAGATGCTGGCCGAGCACCGGCCCGACGACGCCGTGCTCAGCGAGGAGGCCGCCGACGACAAGGCCCGCCTCGACGCCGAACGGATCTGGATCGTCGACCCGCTCGACGGCACCCGTGAGTACGCCGAGCCGCCGCGGGTCGACTGGGCAGTGCACATCGCGCTGGTGTCGGCCGGTGTGCCGATCGCCGGTGCGGTCGCCCTGCCCGGCGACGACGTGGTGCTGTCCACCCTCGACACCCCCGTGCTGCCCCCGGCCGTCGACGGTCCGCCTCGCGTGGTCGTCAGCCGCACCCGTCGCCCCCCGGCTGCCGTCATGCTCGCCGACAAGCTCGGTGCGGAGTACCACGAGATGGGGTCGGCCGGTGCGAAGGCGATGGCGGTCGTGCGGGGCGAGGTCGACATCTACGCCCACTCCGGCGGACAGTACGAGTGGGACAGCTGCGCGCCGGTCGCCGTCGCCCTCGCCGCCGGACTCCACTGCTCGCGTCTCGACGGGTCGCCGATGGTCTACAACAACGACGACGTGTATCTTCCCGACCTGTTGATCTGCCGCCCCGAGTGGGCGGACCGCTGCCTGGAGATCCTGGCCGAGAACCCGCTCGACTGACGGGTCCCCGGTCCGGCTCCCGCCGACCGAGAGGCCCCCATGTCCGACGCTCCCGCCCGTCCCCCCGTCGTCCGCTACGAGGTGACCGGCCGGGTCGGCGTCATCACCCTCGACCGGCCCGAGCGCAACAACGCGTGGACCGGTCGGGTCGATGCCGAGTACCGGCGGTGGTTGGCCGAGGCCGACGCCGATCCCGAGGTGCGAGTGATCCTCATCACCGGCGCCGGCGAGCGGTTCTGTGTCGGCGGCGACTCCGGCGCGTTGGCCGACCACGCCGAGCGGGGCGGCTACGACACCGGCCTGCGGGGCGACGAGGCCACGCCCGGTCACGGCTTCGACGAACGCTTCGACCAGCCGTTCGCCTGCCACTTCGGTCTGTCGAAGCCGGTGATCGCTGCGGTCAACGGGGCGGCCGCCGGCATCGGCATGGCGCTCGCCTGCTTCTGCGACGTGATCTTCGCCTCCGAGGGGGCCAAGTTCACCGTCGCCCACGGCAAGCTCGGCCTGCCCGCCGAGTACGGGCTGAGCTGGATGCTGCCCCGGATGGTCGGTCTGCCTCGGGCGATGGACATCCTGATGACGTCGCGCGTCGTGACGGCCGAGGAGGCCGAGCGGATCGGGATGGTGCTCCGCGTCGTCCCGGTCGATCGGTTGGTGGACGAGGCCCTCGCCTACGCCGAGGCGCTGGCGGCGTCGGTGGCGTCGCAGTCACTACGGGTCACCCGCCACCAGGTCTACCTCGACCAGCATCGCGACGTCGGCACGTCGGTGGCGGAGTCGAAGCGTCTGCTCGACGAACTGATGGGCACCGCCGAGTATCGCGAGGGCGTGGCGGCCCTGATCGAGAAGCGTCCGCCGAACTTCTGACCTGCGAGTCCGCCCAACCTCCGGTCAACGCCGCAGCAACATCTGAGCGAGTGCTCAGCCCGACCAGACGCGCCGTCGACGGGGCGGCCACACTTGGGGCCATGGCCCCCACCATCCCCGCGGACGACCTCGAACTCGGCTCCTTCACCGACGACGCCCCGTGGAGCGTGGCCTCCAACGACCTCACGTGGCGCCGCCATGTCGGCCGCCTCCGGCTCGCGCAGGCCCGGGAACTGCCCCGGCTCACCCGACAGCCCAAGCTGCCGCCGGTGCGGCGGGCCGCGACCGTCGTGCGGGTGCTGGGTTCGGCGATCGGGCTGTGGGCGATCAAGGAGCGGGGCGGGCCGCGTTCGAAGGCCGGGATCTCACACCGGGTGCGGATGGCGGCCGAGACGCTCGGCCCCACCTACATCAAGCTGGCGCAGATCATCTCCGCCGGGGAGGGCGTGTTCCCCGAGGAGCTGGTGCGCGAGTGCAAGAAGTGTCGCGACCAGGTGCCTGCGGTCCCCTACGAGCAGGTGGTGGCGACGGTCGAGTCGGAGCTCGGCAAGCCGATGCACGAGGTGTTCCGCTTCTTCGAGCCGGTGCCGCTGGCGGCAGCGTCGATCGCCCAGGTCCACGCCGCCACCCTCGTGACCGGCGAGGACGTAGTGGTCAAGGTGCAGCGGCCGGGCATCGACGACCTCGTCCGCAAGGACCTCAAGGTGCTGGCCTGGCTGGCGCCCTTCCTCGTCGGCCGCATCCCCGTGTCGGCGCTGGCCAACCCGCCGGCACTGGTCGAGCTGTTCGCCGAGACGATCATCGAGGAACTCGACTTCCGGCTCGAGGCCGACAACATGCTCGACATCGGTCGGGTCTTCACCGAGCTCGGACAGACCGGGTTCACGGTGCCTCGCCCCCACCCGACGCACGTCACCCAGAAGGTGCTCGTGATGCAGCGGATGGAGGGCTTCCGGTTCGACGACGTCGCCGGGATGCAGGGCGCCGGCATCGACACCGAGGCGATCATCAAGACCGGCATGCTCGGCTTCCTCGAGGGCGCGTTCCTCCACGGCGTGTTCCACGGCGACCTGCACGGCGGCAACCTGTTCGTGCAACACGACGGCCGCACCGCCCTGGTCGACTTCGGCATCACCGGCCGGCTGACCGAGGCCGAGCGCATGGCGTTCCTCCGCATGATGATGTCGGCGACCGCCAACGACGTGCCGGGGCAGGTGGCGGCGCTGCGCGACCTCGGGGCGTTGCCGGCCGACACCGACATCGAGGCGGTGATCAAGGACCTGGGTCTCGACGGCCCGCCGATCGACCCGACCAAGATGGACCCCGAGGAGCTGGTCCACGAGCTGCAGCGCATCATCAAGGCGTTGCTCGCCTACGGCGCTCGCATGCCGAAGTCGCTGATGCTGTACGTGAAGAACCTGATCTTCCTCGACGGCGCCATCGCCAACCTCGCGCCCGAGCTCGACATGTTCGCCGTCGTCACCGACATCGCCGTCCACTTCTCGATGACACACGGGGCGTCGATCGCCCAGCAGCTCGGCGTGGCCCAGGAGGAGTGGAAGCTCGACCTCGACGGCCTCAAAGGCGCCTTCGGCGCCGACCCCGCCGACACCGATCGCCTCACCTACGCCGAGCTGCTCGAGCGTCGCAAGCTCATCAACAAGCGCCTCGCCGGCCGCCTCACCGACTGACCGTTCGGCTGACTCGCCGGGCCCGCCTCGTTCGCACCTGCCGCTCTCGTTGCGCTCAGAGCCGCCGGTGGCCCTGAGCGCAACGAGCGTCGGCTCAGACTCCCGGCCAGTCCAGGTCGAGCTCGACACCTACGAGCTCGACGGTGTTGCCGTCGACGATCCGCCCGAACACAACGGCTCTTGCGATGAGCGTGCCCGAAGCGACAACGGCCCGGTAGTCCAAGCGACCGGGGAGCGCTGGTGGCAACGACTCGAAGCCCTCGGCGAAGCGGTCCAGGATCGACGGGAGGTCGAGCCGAAGAAAGTCGGTGCTCGAAGGCTCGCCGTTCGGTCCTCGAGTGGGGCCGAGCTGTTCATCGAGATCGTCGAAGAAGGCCGGGTGGACCCGGACCTCCCGTCGTTGTGTCAACGGTCGGGCGTGTTCGACCCCTCGGCCGCAGCGATACGCGCAGCGACACGCGCTCGCGCACGTTCGAGGAGGTCGTCGGGCACCTTGGAAAGATCGGTCTCGAAGCCGGCGCGGACCGTGGCGTCGCGCTCGTTCGGCGTCATCGCCTCGAGCTCAGCGGCTGTCCAGATCTTTCGATTGGCCACGGCGCGAGGGTAACAGTCACGCGACGCCTCAACCTCTGCCGGGCGGGGCCAGGCCGCTCAGCATCGCCAGTTCTTGTTCGCACCGGCCCAAGCGAACGCCGACTCCGGTTGCGCTCAGTCCCGTAT
>JBPEXC010000319.1:0-5198 GCA_052032035.1 Acidimicrobiales bacterium
TGGGAGCGGGTGGCCGACACCACCTGCACGATGTAGTCGGCGACGGGTTGGCTGACGTGCACCTGCTCGACCCGCCGCTGGAGTGCGAGGAGTCCCTCGGCGTTCAGCACCGGAGCGAGGACGTTGCGGTCGGTGCCACGACGCGCCCGCCGGAGGATCATCTCGGTCTCGGCCGCCGTCGACGGGTAGCCGACGGCGGACCGCATCAGGAAGCGGTCGAGCTGGGCCTCGGGGAGGGGATAGGTGCCCTCGGACTCGATCGGGTTCTGGGTGCCGATCACCAGGAAGGGGCTGGGCAACGGGTGGGTCGTGCCGTCGGCCGACACCTGTCGCTCCTCCATGGCCTCGAGGAGGGCCGCCTGGGTCTTGGGAGGCGCCCGATTGATCTCGTCGCCGACGACGAGGTTGGCGAACACCGGGCCGGGTTCGAACACGACTCGATGACCCCCACCCTCGCTCTGGCTCAGCACGGCGGCCCCGGTGATGTCGGCGGGGATCAGGTCCGGGGTGAACTGGATGCGGGAGAACGCGAGGCCGGTCACCTGGGCGAGGGCGCGAGCCGTCGCCGTCTTGGCAACGCCCGGCACGTCCTCGAGCAGCACGTGACCGTCGGCGAGGACCGCGGTCAGCAGCAGCTCCATCACGTCCCGCTTGCCCACGATCGCTTCGTCGAGCCGGTCGAGCATGAGATGGGTCAATCGCTGGACGTCACGGAAGTCGCCGGTCGCCGCGGTCGGCGAACCGGCGGCGCGAGGGTCGTGGGGAGGGGGGAGAGGGTCGGGGCTCATGGGTTCTCCGGTGGTCGAGGAGTCGTCGTGGCGGCGGGCGGGCGTCGCAGGCCGAGTTCGCTTTCGATGGCGGCCAGGCGGGCCGAGATGCGGTGCCCGCTGCTGTCGGCGGCGAACTCGGCAGCGAGGACCTCGGGGCTCGAGCCGCCGCCGACGCCGAGGCCGGACTCGATGCGGACGATGCGCGCGGCGAGCGCGCGGCGTCCGGGTTCGGACAGCTCGCGGTCGAGGTGGTGGAGCTGGTCGAGCACGGTCGAGCGGACCGAGGGCGGCGATTCGGGGTCGAGCGGCCCGGCTCGCAGCGCGCCGAGCGATCGACGGGTCCGGAGGGTCCAGACCGTGGCGACGAACATCACCAGGGTGAGAATGGTCAGCAACCAGCCGCCGTGGGCGGCGGCGAATCGGACGAGCGAGGTCACGTGTCGGCCCCGGCCGGCTGTCGAACCGCTGCCTGAACGAGGCGCCCGAGGGCATCGACGGCCTCGTCGCGTTCGGTGGGGCTCGGGGTGACGTCGCCGTAGTGGACGGTGACGTAGCGCATCACGAGCGTCGCGAGCGGCTCGGCGAGATCCGGGTCGGTCGCCGTGACCGTGGCGTGCCACTCCAACGGGGTGTCGTCGCCGCGGGCCGGCAGCCGGCCGGGACCGCCGGAGGCGTAGGCGAACGCGTGGCGAACGGCTGCGGCGGTGTCGGGCATGTCGCGGAGCGACTGCAGGAAGGCGTCGAACTCGGCCCACCAATCGGTCGCCACCGGCTCGACGATCGGGGCGACCACCTCCGGCGCCTCCTCCTTGCGACGGATCCACCAGATGGCGCCGGCGGCTGCAGCCACGATCGCAACCGCCGCCGCCAGGTAGGGCCACAGGGAACGGCCGTCCTCGGCGTCGGCTGCCTGGTCGTCGGCTGCCGCGTCGTCGGGGTCGCTGGCGTCGGAATCGCTGACCTCGTCGGGTTCGCCGGCGTCGGGGTCACTGGACGCATCAGGGTCACCGGCGTCGTCGAGGGATTGTGGCTCGGCCGGCTCGGGCGTGTCGGTGGCCGGCGAGGCGGCATCGTTGGCGGCGTCGAGCCAGAGTCCGCCACCGAGGTCGGCGACCTCGCCCGGTCCGATCGCAGTCTCGGTGCCGGTGGTGTCGTAGACGACCACGCCGTCGGCCGAGGGGACGAGCACGGTCGTCGAGCCGTCGGGCGCCACGACCATCACGTTGCCCTCGCCGACCGGGAACACGGCGACGTCTCCCGGCACCAGCTCGTCGCTGGCCGTCAGCCGCTCCAGGTTGCCGTCGGCGAGTCGGAACCCCTCGATCCTTCCCGTCGGATCGGGCTCGAGGGTCACGGTCTCCCAGTTGCCGCCGATGCAGGTGATCGTCGTGGTCGAGCCATCGGACCGCAGCTCGTAGATGCCGTGCGGCGTCTCGAGCGTCATCACCGTGACGCAGTCCCCACCGGGGCCGCCGGCGCCCGAGCCCCCGCCGGCACACTCGATCTCGACGTTGCCGGTCACGTCCTGGGTGCTCGGGCCCGGGTCGCCCTGCCCGGCAGTGGGGAGCTGTGGGGGGATGGTCGAGATCGTCACCCCGTCGAGGTCGCTCGGGATCCCGAGGCTGTAGGGCGGGATCGTGCCGTCACCCGGTGTCGCGCCGGTGTCGCCCGCCAGGTCGCCGCCCGCGGCGGTTCGCTCCTCGAACGTCTCGCGGTCCTCGGCCCCGAGGGCGAGCACCACCAGCACGACGAGCGCGATCAACCCCGGGATGGTCGCCCACCGGAGCCAGGCCGAAGCCTCCACCCGTCCAACCGCCGCTGACATGGTCGAGGTATCGGGACGCCTGGTCGCATCCTTGAGCGACCGCGGCGCGGCTCCGTCGGTCGACGACCGATCCTCGCAGCAGCAGTCGCCGTCGTGTCGTGGAGCGGTTCGGAGCGATCGGCGTCTAGGTTCAGGCCATGACGATCGACGACGCCACCCTCGACACCCTCACCGGCGAGACCGTCGACCTCCTCCAAGCGCTCATCCGCAACCAGTGCGTGAACGACGGAACAGCCTCGTCGGGGCACGAGGATCGATCGGCGCGACTCCTGCTGGGCGAACTCGAGGGCTTCGGCCTCGACATCGAGACCTTCGAACCGACACCCGGCCGCACGTCGCTGGTCGCCCGTCACCACGGCACCGACCCCGACGCCCCGGCCCTGTGCCTGATGGGGCACACCGACGTGGTGCCGGTGTCGCCCGAGGGCTGGCAACGCGACCCCTTCGGTGGCGAGCTGGTCGCCGACCCCGCCTCCGGCACACTCGACGGTGACGGGGCCGAGGTGTGGGGTCGGGGAGCGGTCGACATGCTCAACCTCACGTCGTCGATGGCCGTGGCCTTCAAGCACCTGGTTCGCAACGACATCCGCTATCCCGGCGACATCGTCTACTTCGCCGTCGCGGATGAGGAGGCGGGCGGGGTCCACGGCGCCGAACAGCTCGTCCGCGACGAGTGGGACGCACTGCGGTGCGACTACCTCCTCACCGAGTTCGGCGGTTTCGCCACCCACAGCCCGGCCGGCAAGAGCTTGCAGATCACCACGGCGGAGAAGGGGATCGGGTGGCGCCGCCTCCACGTGAAGGGCACGCCCGGTCACGGGTCGCGTCCCCTGGGGGCCGACAACGCCCTTATCAAGGCGGCCGAGGTGGTCCGGCGATTGGCCGCCTACGCGCCGAAGGCGAAGCTCGACGAGCTGTGGGGCGCACGGATCGAGGCCCTGGGCGTCGACGACGACCTGCGGCGCCGCCTCCTCGACCCGGCGTCGGTCGACGACGCCATCTTCGAGCTGCCCGAACACCACCAGGCGCTGACCCACGCGTGCTGTCACATGACCTTCAGCCCCAACGTCGCCCACGGCGGGGTGAAGACGAATGTCATCCCCGACCAGGTGACGATCGAGGTCGACATCCGCACCCTGCCGGGCGAGACGCGTGACGACGTCGAGGCCGCGTTGGCCGAGGCGCTCGGCGACCTGATCCACCACGTCGAGATCGAGATCATCCACGAGGACCCGTCGACGGCGTCGCCGATCGGCGGCCCGCTCTGGGAGGCCGTGAAGAGCTCGATGCTGGTGGCCTACCCCGAGGCCAAGGTGTTGCCGTCGATGGTCACGGGTGGGACCGACTCACGGTTCTTCCGCCAGCGAGGCGTGGTGGCCTACGGCGCCGGCCTGCTGTCGGGGGCGATCGATGCCGGCGAGTTCTTCGACCGCTTCCACGGTCACAACGAGCGGATCGACCGCAAGTCGCTCGAGCTCACCACCAAGCTCTGGCTCGACGTCTGCGACCGCCTCTGGACCTGAGCCCCCGATCTCTCGGTTGCGTGTGCAAGGATTCGCCGGGTTCGGGAGTGGAACAAGTGTGAGATCGAACCCGGATGCCGTCTCCGCCGAGCACACCAGAGCGCGGGCGACCCGATTCGAGGACTTCTACCGCGTTGAACACGAGGGGCAGGTCCGGCGTGCCTTCCTGCTCGTCGGGCGATCCGATCTGGCTCACGAGGCGGTCGCCGATGCGTTCACAGCGGTCTGGGAACGGTGGGAGCGCATCGACGAGCCGGGCCCGTACCTCAACCGGTGTGTGTTGAACGCTTGCCGCGATCTCGGACGGCGGGCCGGCCGCGAGGAGCCGACCGACCTGCTGCCGGAGCAGAGCCTCGGCGACGACGTCGACGAGATGGCAGCGCTCCTCGTCGGCCTGCCCTTCCGACAGCGATCGGCGATCGTGCTTCGCTTCTACGGCCGATGCTCCGAGGCTGAGATCGCCGCAGCGCTCGACTGCGCGACCGGCACGGTCGGTTCGCTGATCCACCGGGGGCTCGCATCGCTCCGTCGCGAGTTCGATGCGGCGGACCACGACCGTCGAGGAGACGACTCATGAGGCCGGATCACGAGTTCGAGGCGCGGCTCGTCGAGCTGCTCGAGCGTCGAGCCGCACGAGTCGAGGTGACGGCACGACATCCGCCCGACGACATCGGACAGATCCCGACTGGATCCGAGCCGCTACCCGGGCGGCGATTCCTCCCGGCTGCCGCGGCGCTCGTCGTCGTCCTGGCTGGCGCTGCGGCGGCGTTGACGGCGGGTGGCGGGAGCGTCGGAGGTCCGGGCGAGGAGAGGCTGGCCGCGGTGCTCGACCCCGTGGAGGCGCCGGTGGTGATGGCCGTGGATGCACCCGACGTCGTCGTCTGGCTGGAACCCGATGCGACCGACGCCCAGATCGCTGCGATCGAGGACGCGCTTGCGGTCGCCGTTGCCGCGGGCGAGGTCGACCGCGTCCGCTACGTGAATCGGTCGGCGAGTTGGCGTGAGTTCGTCGAGTTCTACGCCGACCAACCGGAGATCGTCCACACCGTCGAACCCGAGCAACTCCCGACCAGGTTCGAG